>NZ_JAUBVR010000025.1:0-65462 GCF_036705955.1 Microcoleus sp. A6-C6
TAAGATATTTGTAGAATCAAATAAGTTATACACTGTCGAAAAATTAAGATTTACCGCAACTTATTGAGCGGATACCCAAAACTTATCCCAATCGCCCAAGAATTTCGGAAAAATCCAACTCCAGCCGAAAAAAAACTTTGGCAAGATTTTCTGAGGAATTTCCCTTTTAGAGTTTTGAGACAGCGGCCGATTGACAATTTTATTGTAGATTTTTATTGTGCTGCTTTAAGATTAGTAATTGAGGTTGATGGAGAGAGTCATTTTACCGAACAGGGGAAACAACATGATGCAGAAAGAACAGGGATTTTAGAGGGGTATGGGCTGAAAGTTGTCAGGTTTACGAATGTTGATGTGTTGCAGTGTTTTGAGGGAGTTTGTCAGGAGTTGTTGGCGGAGGGCGATCGTAATAGCAGAGGCCAGATCCCCCCTAACCCCCCTTCAGAAGGGGGGGACAAGAAGCGATCGGGCATCTCGTAATAGCCGAGGCCAGATCCCCCCTAGCCCCCCTTCAGAAGGGGGGGACAAGAAGCGATCGGGCATCTCGTAATAGCCGAGGCCAGATCCCCCCTAACCCCCCTTCAGAAGGGGGGGACAAGAAGCGATCGAAGTTCCCCTTCAGAAGGGGGGGACAAGAAGCGATCGAAGTTCCCCTTCAGAAGGGGGGGACAAGAAGCGATCGGGCATCTCGTAATAGCCGAGGCCAGATCCCCCCTAGCCCCCCTTAAGAAGGGGGGGATAAGAAGCGAGCGAAGTTCCCCTTAAAAAAGTAGAGTTTGAGTGTTATTGTCCCCTCAAAAAGAGAGAATTTGACCGCTGCTTTTCCCCCGTCAAGAAAAGAGAATTTGAGCGCTGCTTATCCCCGTCAAGAAAAGAGAATTTGAGCGCTGCTTATCCCCATCAAAAAAGGATAATTTGAGCGCTGCTTATCCCCCTCAAAAAAGGATAATTTGAGCGCTGCTTGTCCCCCTCAAAAAAGGATAATTTGAGCGCTTCTTGTCCCCCCCTTCTTAAGGGGGGCTAGGGGGGATCTGGCCTCTGCTAGCAGCGAAAAATCTCAAGGATTTTAGTTTTCAGTTAACACTAATAGCCGATCGCCCCACATCACAAAAGCTAAGCCGATCGCCCCACATCACAAAAGATAAGCCGATCGCCCCACATCACAAAAGATAAGCCGATCGCCAACAATGACATAAGATTTAGCAATTACCTAAAAACCGGGTTTTCATACCAAAAAATCTCGTTACAGCCGCCCACCAGAGTATAAACAATCGATTTCTTCAGTAATTGTGCCTAAGTCCTTTTATCGACGCTCTCACACTGCACCTAAGCCTTAAGGCGGTTGCACAATCTTAGCAATTCAAGCTGCTATTAGAATAGTCCGCATTACTCGGAGGCTGACAAGGGTTGGCTGCTAATAACTGCGTGCGGTAATTAAAATGGATATTTATGAACTTATCTAACGAAGATACATTTGCACCGATCGCCCCCGGTGCGATCGACTTAGAGCTAGAAGCCAAAACCGATGCCCCTTTTCCGATCGTCGGGATTGTGGCCTCTGCTGGAGGGTTGGAAGCATTCATCCAGTTGCTGATTCACTTACCCGCAGATACCGGCATGGCATTTGTGCTGATCCAGCACCTAGCGCCCGATCGCAAAAGCCTGCTGGGCGAAATTCTCAGCAGAACCACGCAAATGCCCGTGGGCGAGGTGGAAGACGCGATCGCCCCAGAACCGAACCATGTTTACATCATTCCGCCGAATACCAAGCTGCTGCTGCTGGAAGGAAGGCTGAAACTGATGCCGAGGGAGAAGGTTTTTGGCAAATATATGCCGGGAGATGCGTTTTTCGAGTCCTTAGCAGTCGATCGGGGGAACAAAGCCATCGCCGTAGTTTTATCGGGAGCCGATGGAGACGGAGCCTTGGGGCTGATGGCCATCAAAGCAGCCGGTGGCGTGACTTTTGCTCAATCCGAAGCAAGCGCAAAATTCGACAGTATGCCCATTACCGCCGTCGCTACAGGCAGTGTAGACTTCATTCTGCCGCCCGAAGCAATTGCGCGGGAACTAGAAAATCTCAGCCGCCATGCCTTTCTAGTCGGGCCGCTCCCCGTCACAATCCCTGAAGAATTGCCAGAACCCGGATCTGCCCTGGGGACTATTTTTGCGCTGCTAAAATCGACCGCAGGCGTTGACTTCACCCACTACAAATCGGCCACCCTGAACCGACGAATGCAGCGGCGGATGCTGCTGTACAAGATGGTACGATTGGAAGATTACGCCCAATATCTGCTCGAATATCCGGCGGAAGTCACAGCTTTGTATGAAGAAATTTTGATCCACGTCACGAGTTTTTTCCGCGACTTAGAAGCTTTTCAACGCTTAAAAGAGCAAGTTTTCCCCACAATTACCCAAAATAAGTCAGCAGAATCTCCGGTGCGGATTTGGGTGGCGGGATGTTCGACTGGTGAAGAGGTTTACTCGATCGCCATTTGCTTGTTAGAGTATTTGGGCGATCGAAATCTGTCGCTGCCGATTCAGATTTTTGCTACAGATATCAGCGAAGGGGCGATCGGCAAAGCGAGGTCTGGCCTGTACTCAGAAAACCAAATGTTAGGCGTTTCCGAAGAGAGACGCACCCGCTTCTTTGTCCCCGTAGAAACAGGCAGATATCGCATCAGCAAAGCAGTCCGCGAACTGTGCGTATTCGCCCGACAAAACTTAGGCATCGATCCGCCTTTTTCTAATCTCGATCTGATTAGCTGCCGCAATGTGCTGATTTATTTAGCAGAACCTTTGCAAAAACGAGTTTTGGCGATTTTTCATTACAGTCTCAACCCAACAGGCTTCTTGATGCTCGGCACTTCCGAAAGTACGGGCAAATCCTCGGACTTCTTTACTTTAGCCGACGGGCCGTCTAAAATTTTTACCAAAAAGTTAACAGCAACTCGTCCCCGACTTTCGTTTACGACGAGTTTCTCTCCCCTCTCCCAACTAGATAATCGGCGGCCAATGAATGCAAATTTTGCCAACAGCTTTGACTTGCAGCGCGAAACAGACCAATTGATTTTAAATCGCTCTGCTTCTGTCGGTGCGGTGGTGAACGACCAGATGGAGATTCTGCAACTGCGGGGAAATACCAATCGCTACTTGAGATTAACACCAGGAACGCCGAGTTTAAATTTGTTCGCAATGGCGGTTTCAGGATTGTCTGCGGAGCTTCGCACCGCAATTTATCAAGCGCAAAGCCAGAATGCGACGGTGAGAAAAAAAGGGGTGAGGGTGGAAGAGGGCGACACGAATTTCGTCAATTTTGAGGTGATTCCGTTCCAACCTGCGATCGTGGAAACGCGCTATTTTTTGGTATTGTTTGAAGAAGCTTTACCCCCAGCGATCGACCTGGGAACCGTAACTTTTGACAGCTTAGAACCAAGCGATTTAGAGCGGGAAATAGTGCGACTGAGGCAGGAAATTGCCACCGCCAACCAAGATAAAACACTGGCTCAAGCGCACCTGCAAGCGGTGGTAGAGGATCAAGAAAATCTCAATCAAGACCTGAGAGTTGCCAACGAAGAAATTATTTCGAGCAATGAAGAACTGCAAAGCATCAACGAAGAACTAGAAACGGCTAAAGAAGAAATTCAAGCTACTAACGAAGAACTGATTACTACTGTCGAGGAACTTCGCACTCGAAATCTCGATTTGCAGCAGGTTAATAATGATGTGACTAATTTGCTTGCTAGTATCAGTATTCCAATTTTAATGCTGGCCGACGATTTGCGGATTCGCAGCTTTACGCCGATGGCGCAGCGACTGTTCAATCTAATTTCTACGGATGTCGGACGCCCGTTTAGCGACATCCGAGCCAATCTGGAAATTCCCAATTTAGAAGCGATGATTTGGGAGGTGATCGATACTCTCAATACCAAAGAACAAGAAGTGCAAACTGCATCGGGATATTGGTACGCCCTCCGCATTCGTCCTTACCGGACGCTTGAAAACCAGATTGAGGGTGTGGTAATAGTTTTGATCGATATTGATGCTCTCAAACGCACTGCTGCAACGTTAGAAACGGCTCGCAATTATGCAGAAACAATTGTGGAAAGCGTGCCGACGCCTTTAATTGTGCTGGATGCTGATTTGCGAGTGAACACTGCCAATCGAGCGTTATACGAAACGTTTCAAGTTTCATCTTCCGAAACCGCCCAAGCTGACTGGTTTGAATGGGCTAACGGGCAGTGGAATATCCCGCAACTGCGAGGGCTTTTGGAAGATATTCGGGTTAATAATGTTGAGATTAACAACTTTGAGATCGAGCAGGTTTTTGAGCTGATCGGGCCGAAAACTCTGCTGATCAATGCTTGTAAAGTTGAACCAGAAGACAGTGTTTCCATGATTCTGCTGTCGATCGAGGATATCACCGCTCGCAAGCAGTTTGAGAAAGAGCGATCGCAGTTATTGGAGCAGGAAAAGTTGGCCCGCGAACAAGCAGAAATTGCTAACCGAACTAAAGACGAATTTCTGGCGAATCTCTCCCACGAATTGCGCAATCCCCTGACTCCGATTCTGGCGTGGACACAAATGCTGCGCGAGGGGAACCTGAAGCAAGCCGCCGCGGATCGCGCTCTAGAGGTGATCGAGCGCAGCGCCAAGGCGCAAGCTCAGTTAATCGAAGATATTCTCGATGTTTCCCGGATTACGAGCGGTAAGCTTCAACTTATCACCTGTGCGATCGATCTGCGGTTAGTGGTGCAAGGTGCGATCGATGGGATTCAATGTTCAGCGGAAGCAAAAAACATTCAAATTGTTTCGCAGTTGACTTCTGCTGTTGTCTTGGGAGATATCGATCGTTTGCAGCAGGTTTTGTGGAATATCCTGTCTAATGCGATTAAGTTTACTCCATCGGCGGGACGAGTGGAAATTGTGCTGGAGGCGATCGACGATCGAGCAGAAATTCGAGTCACCGACACGGGAAAAGGGATTGCACGCGAGTTGTTGCCGCATATTTTCGATCGTTTCCGCCAAGGAGATTCTAGCACCACTAAAACCAATCAAGGTTTGGGATTGGGTTTGTCGATCGTGTACCATCTTGTCGAATTGCACGGGGGAAGAGTGCAAGCCGAAAGTCCGGGTGAGGGACAAGGAACTACCATAATTGTGAGATTGCCTTTGCGAGCATCGGGTGAAGAGTTGACACCGCCAAACGGTTTAGAGTCGGCTGCATTTTCAGAGTCTTTGAACACTTTAGGCGATCGTGTCCCTTCTTTGGAAAATTTGCAGGTGTTAGTTGTCGATGATGAGGCTGATACGCGGGAGCTCTTAAAATATGTGCTGGAACATTACGGCGCTGAGGTTGTGACAGCGGAATCTGTAAGAGCCGCGATGGCTGTTTTGACGGAAAATCCCGGCAGATATGACGTGCTGATCTCGGATTTGGGAATGCCTGAGCAAAACGGATATTCTTTAATTCAGCAAGTGCGAGCTCTTGCTGCGCCAGCCGGAGGAAAAATCCCTGCCGCTGCGCTGACTGCGTATGCGAGCGAGCAAGAGCGCGAAAGGGCGATCGAAGCGGGTTTTCAAACACATATTACGAAACCTGTGAAGCCTGTTCAATTAGTATTAATAGTTGCCAATTTAGCAGGACGATTTTAAATATTTTGGGGTTTTGAGTTATGATATTTTAGATAAGAATTAGCGGTTTCAACTCTTATCCCCCCCTTCTTAAGGGGGGTTAGGGGGGATCTCCGGATCGAGAGGAGGAGAATTATGACCAAATACGGTTCACTTAACATATTTATGCCCCGGAGATCCCCCTAAATCCCCCTTAAGAAGGGGGACTTTGAGAACTCTCTTATCCCCCCCTTCTTAAGGGGGGTTAGGGGGGATCTCCGGATCGAGAGGAGGAGAATTATGACCAAATTAAACGACTCCAATTTCCACCTACCTTACAACCCAAAACTTATCCCAATCGCCCAAGAACTTCGGAAAAATCCAACTCCAGCCGAAAAAAAACTTTGGCAAGATTTTCTGAGAAATTTCCCTTTTCGAGTTTTGAGACAGCGGCCTATTGACAATTTTATCGTAGATTTTTATTGTGCTGCTTTAAGATTGGTAATTGAGGTTGATGGAGAAAGTCATTTTACCGAACAGGGGAAACAACATGATGCAGAAAGAACAGGAATTTTAGAGGGGTATGGGCTGAAAGTTGTCAGGTTGACGAATGTTGATGTGTTGCAGTGTTTTGAGGGTGTTTGTCGGGAGTTGTTGGCGGAGGGCGATCGTAATAGCTAGGGCCTAGATCCCCCCTAACCCCCCTTCTTAAGGGGGGGACAAGAGTATCATTTTCCTTTAAAAACAATTGCCAAAAAGAGCACAACATGAGACAATACAAAAAAATATAAAAATTCGGGAGTTATGATTCTTGGTAACTATTAAATGTCGGGGCATTACCTTCTCAAATATCCAAGCTGTAATCTTCGACAAAGACGGCACTCTAGAGGATTCTCAGGAGTTTTTGAGATTGTTGGGAATTAAGCGAGCGCGCCTCGCAGATGCTCAAATTCCGGGCGTTGGAGAGCCTTTACAAATGGCTTTGGGTATCAATGGCGCTAGCATCGACCCCACGGGTTTACTAGCAGTCGGTAGTCGCAGGGAAAATGAGATTGTTGCAGCGGGATACATCGCGGAAACTGGCAGGGGATGGCTGGAATCTTTAACTATTGCGCGCCGCGCTTTTGATGAAGCTGACGAAATGTTTAAAAATGCGTCTTCTTCTCCGATGTTTGTCGGCAGTTTGGAAGTGCTGAAAAATCTTTCGGAAGCTGGTTTGAAGCTGGGAATTCTGTCGGCTGCTACGACTGCGGCAGTGCAAAAGTTTGTGAAACACCACGAATTAAGCGATTGGATTCAGTTAGAAATGGGAGTTGATTCAACGCTTCACAAGCCTGATGCGAAATTGTTTTTGCAAGCTTGCGAAAAACTCGGAGTAAATCCCGCAGCCACTTTGATGGTGGGAGATTCGGCGGGTGATATTCAGATGGGTAAAGATGCTGGCGCGGCTGGCTGTATCGGGATTTGTTGGGGAAATGCTGAGGTTAATCATCTGGAAAAGGCTGATGTGGCGATCGCATCTTTGGATGAGATGATAATTGTAGCAGAGTAGGGACACGGCAATGCCGTTTCCTCCAAATCTTTTCGGGCGGGCTAGAAGCCCACCCCACAAAAGCTAGGGAAACGGCAATGCCGTTTCCTCCAAATCAGGACACGGCATTGCCGTTTCCCTACAAACAACGCAGGCCAAGAATTATTACATCTCTTTCCACGCCCTCAAGTTCGGCAATTTTTGGCAGATATCCCCACTGCTGAAACCCAAATTTCTCGAACAATCTTAAACTCGGCTGATTGTGAGCAAAAATTATGCCCATCAGCGTTTTGAGTTGCAATTGTGGACTCCGCATGATTGCCGATTGCAATAATTTTTGTCCGATTTGGCAGCGTTGGCGATCGGGCGCGACGTAGATGCTAACTTCTGCGGTATGCTGATAGGCGGCGCGTCCGTAGAAAAGCTGAAAACTCAGCCAGCCAACGATATTTTGTTCTGATTCCATTACCCAAATCGGCAAGGAATTGGGAGAATGTTCTCTGTACCACGCCAGACGGCTTTCGACGGAGACTGGTTTTAAATCTGCTGTGGCCATTCTCCCTGGTATTGCTGCGTTGTATATTTGGACAATTGCGGGTAAATCGCTTTCAATTGCGTCGCGGATTTTCATCGTTTGGTTGACTGTTGACTGTTGACTAATGACTAATGACTAATGACTAATGACTCTTGTAAAGTTCCATGACATCGCTAACGGGCATCCGCGAATTTGCTCCCAATGTCAGCGGTGATATGTGTCCCCGCTGCAAGTGTTCTGCCGCCGCACAGCCGATCATTGCTGCGTTATCTGTGCAATATTTTAATGGGGGAAACAATACTCGCAAGTTGTTTTTGACTGCGGCGGCTTGTAAGTGTTTTCGGAGTCCGCTGTTGGCTGCGACTCCTCCACCGACTACTATAGTGCTAAGTCCTAAATTTAGTGCACAGGCGATCGACCTTTTAGTTAAACCCTTGGCTACTGTTTCCTGAAAGCTAGCCGCAATATCATTAATTGTAGAGGCAGCCAAGATGCCTTCGCCACCAGCATTAATATCTTGTTTTTTGAGTTTCTGCACTAATTGCAAAACTGCTGTTTTCAAACCACTAAAGCTGCTGTCGTAGGGATGGTAGCCACCACCAGGCAGCGAAATTCTGCCTTCTGGTAGAGGGTACGCTTGGGGATTGCCAAGGGCGGCCAATTTGTCCATCAGCGGCCCGCCGGGATATCCTAGCTGTAAAAGTCTGGCGACTTTATCAAACGCTTCGCCCGCCGCATCGTCGCGGGTTTGTCCTACTGTTTCGTAAACGCCGCAATCTTTAACATAAATTAAGCTGGTGTGTCCGCCGGAAACTAATAGACACAAAAATGGTGGCTGTAAGTCGGGTTCGATTAGGTAAGAAGCGTAAATGTGTCCTTCGAGGTGGTGGACACCTAAAAAGGGTTTTTGGTGGACTATTGCCAAGGTTTTCGCCGCTGTCAACCCGACTAACAATGCACCTACTAAACCGGGGGCGCAAGTCGCTGCAATGCCGTCAATTTCTGACCAACTCAGGTTGGCTTCACTCAGACACTGGGCAATTACCTGATTTAGCATTTCTAGGTGACTCCGCGAAGCTACTTCGGGCACTACCCCGCCGTACTGCTCGTGGATTTTAATTTGTGATGCTACAACATTGCTGCAAACTTGACGATTCTTAACAATTGCTGCTGCTGTTTCGTCACAACTTGTTTCGATCGCGAAAATGGTTGCCATTAATCTGGTAATTTTATTTGATAGGTTAGCTATTGCTAGCTTAACTAATTTGGCGCAAGTCCCCCGCGCCAGCCTGTACTCAGGTTATTGTTAGGGATATTTGCCCGATCGCGACAGTTAAGCCCATCATTAGATACAGGCTGTGAAATATCCTCGCGGTATTGCTAGCTTGCCACTGACTGATGTACTGATGCGATCAAACGCGAATTCCTAATTCTATTGGGATTTGCCGCATCAACGATCAATGCTTCGCATTGTCAACAAATGCGGTAATCTGGATTAGAGATCGGCAAGTTGAAATGCTTGTAGAAAAAATTATTGTTTTGTAACAAAAGGAAACAATTTCATGCGACGATTGTTTGCTGCAATTTTAGTGGTTAGTCTGTGGATCAGTTTTGCTCCAGTTGCTTCGGCCTACAATTTGGTGCCGTGCAAGGACTCCCCCGCGTTCCAGGAACTGGCTAAAAATGCTCGTTCTACCAATGGCGACCCAGCATCTGCGAAGGCAAGATTCGATCGCTATTCTGCGGCTATGTGCGGCCCGGAAGGATACCCACACTTAATCGTAGATGGTAACTTGGCTTATGCTGGCGACTTTTTGATTCCCAGCCTGCTGTTCTTGTATATTGCTGGTTGGATTGGTTGGGTAGGCCGCGCTTATCTGCAAATCGCCAAAAAATCAGCGACTCCAGAGGAAAAAGAGATTATTATCGACGTTCCTGTGGCAATCTCCTGTATGCTGAGCGGCGTTTTATGGCCTCTAGCAGCACTCAAGGAAATCACCACTGGTGAAATGTTTGCCAAGGATGATGAAATTACTGTTTCCCCCCGCTAAAATAGGGAAATGGAGCGAACGCTAATAGCTAAGAGTTAAGCAATTAACTGCAAGTTAGCAATTAGCGTCTTACCGAGCGATCGGCAATTACCAACTGTCTCAAAATTTCAGGAGCAGAATTCATGCAATATTTTGTCAAGTTTCTTTCAACCGCACCAGTATTGGCAACGATTTGGATTGCTATTCAAGCGGCCGGTTTGATTGAATTTAACCGCTTTTTCCCTGACTTGCTTTTCCATCCGATGCCTTAAGATTTGACCGAAATTAGGTCTTAAAGTCTTGGGTAAAAAAGTTGAGAGTTTTGAATTTTGAGTGAAAGGTTAAAGGTTAATTGAAAACTCAAATATCAAAACTCTCAAACTATATATAGCCTTTCTCAGTGACATGAGGTGAGCATAGGGCATAGGGCATAGGGCATAGGGCATAGGGCATAGGGCATAGGGCATTGTTGACTACTGACTACTGACTACTGACTACTGACTATTGACTACTGACTATTGACTAAATGACTATTGACTAAATGACTAATATTGTGAATCGATGAAGTCTTATATCGCCGCAGCAATTCAAATGACTAGCTTGCCTGACCTGCGAAAAAATTTGGTGCAGGCAGAGGAATTAATCGACTTGGCAGTACGTCAGGGTGCGGAGTTAGTTTCCTTACCAGAAAATTTCTCGTTTATGGGAGAAGAGGAGGAAAAGATTGCTTCAGCAGAGGCGATCGGACTCCAAAGCGAAAAATTCCTCAAAACGATGGCCCAACGCTTCCAGGTGACGATTCTGGGCGGCGGATTTCCGGTGCCGACGGATGGGGGGAAGGTCTATAATACTTGCTTGCTGATAGACCCAAACGGCACCGAAGTTGCCAGGTACAAAAAAGTACATTTGTTCGATGTGAATGTGCCAGACGGGATTACTTACAGGGAATCGAACACTGTGAAAGCTGGTGAAGATTTGCCGCCGGTTTATGTGTCGCCGGAGTTGGGGACGCTGGGACTTTCGGTGTGCTATGACGTGCGGTTCCCGGAAGTGTACAGGCATTTGTCTCACAAGGGTGCTGATGTTTTGTTCGTGCCGGCGGCGTTTACAGCGTACACTGGCAAGGATCACTGGAAGGTGTTGTTGCAAGCTAGGGCGATCGAGAATACTTGTTATGCGATCGCCCCGGCGCAGACTGGACACCACTACGGCCGCCGTCAAACTCACGGTCACGCGATGATTGTAGACCCTTGGGGTGTGGTTTTGGCGGATGCTGGAGAGGAACCGGGTGTGGCGATTGCAGAGATTAATCCCGATCGACTAGAACAAGTCCGCCGCCAAATGCCATCGCTGCAACACCGGGTTTTTCTGTGAGTTGTGGTGGCTTGGTACTTCGTAATTTTGAGACCAATTGGTCTCAAAATTGCAGTTTCCGTCAGCCACCAGACCTAAATAGTTTTTATTCGGTCGCGTAATTGTGTACGTTCGTACACGAAAAAACTTGGATCGTGTGCGGCCAGAACCTGGTTGGGGCGGGTTTAGGGTTGAGATAAAGCCGATCCCCCCTAACCCCCCTTCTTAAGGGGGGGGACAGGAGTGCTATCAAAGTCCCCTTCTTAAGGGGGATTTAGGGGGATCGAGACTGCGATAAAAGCGAAATTTATCAAGAGGTTTTTTTCCCGCAGATGAACGGCTAATAACTCGCGATAAAATGTCTAATGCAGGTTCAAGTGCACTTCTGCTAAAAGGCGAATTGACGACAGTAGAATTGCACAAAATGCGTCTTTTTTTGGAGAAATGAAACACACTCTTTCGGTTTTAGTAGAAGATGAAGCGGGTGTCCTCACTCGAATTGCTGGTTTATTTGCCCGTCGGGGTTTTAATATTGAAAGTCTGGCCGTTGGCCCGGCGGAACAAGTTGGTGTGTCTCGGATTACGATGGTTGTACCGGGAGATGACCAGATTATTGAACAGTTGACTAAGCAACTGTACAAGTTAATTAATGTGCTGAAAGTTCAGGATATAACCGAAATTCCCTGCGTGGAAAGGGAGTTGATGTTGCTGAAAGTTAATTCTGCTACCGGGACGCGATCGGAGATCATTGAGTTAGCTCAGATTTTTAGAGCGCGGGTGGTGGATATTGGTGATGATACGCTGACTTTGGAAGTTGTGGGAGATCCTGGTAAAATGGTGGCGATTGTCCAGGTTCTGAATAGGTTTGGGATTAAGGAAATTGCTCGGACTGGGAAAATTGCCATGACTCGCGAGTCGGGCGTAAATACTGAGTTTCTTAAGTCTTTGGAAGCGAAAGTTTAAGTCAGTTGTCAGTTGACAGTTGACAGTTGATAGTTGTCAGTTGATAGTTGTCAGTTGATAGTTGTGAGTTGTCATTGGTCACAAAGTATCTTTTAACTTTTAACTTTCGACTTCTGATTACAAATGACCAATCACTAAGGATATCGTGTCCGGTTGTATCAGAATCATAATTTTCCGAGTTCAGCACTTTGATTCAGCTTAGCTCGCGAGATGCTCGCATTGCGTTATCATTCCGATGTAACCCAACTCGATATGACAACTCGATATGACAACTGTCAACTGTCAACTGTCAACTGTCAACTGACTAATTACCATACTGGTTGACTTTCTATCAAATTTGTGGCTGTTATACTGTCTACGGCTTTTGAAAAAAAGTATCCCTGTCCGTATTCGCATTGCAGGGCTCTGAGCAAATTAAGCTGTTCGATGGTTTCGATTCCTTCAGCAATTACATCCATGTCTAAATGACTGGCTAAAATTAGAATAGTCTGTACAATGGCTTCGTTTCCTTCATCTTCCGTCATGCGGCTGACAAAAGCTCGATCGATCTTTAAGGCATCAGTGGGAAAAGTGTGCAAGCGGCTTAAAGAAGAATAGCCCGTTCCGAAATCGTCAATATATAATTCAATTTCTAAATTTTTCAATTCCGTGAGGATAGCGGCGGCTGATTCGGCATTGTCCATGATCACGCCTTCAGTAATTTCTAACTTAAAAGTGCGGGGGTCAAGCTGAGTTTCTTGTAAAATTTCGCTCAGGCGATCGATTAAATCTGGCTGTTTAAATTGTTCGTTAGAAAGGTTGACGCTGACAGTCAATGGCGGATTTGCTGGGAATTTTTGGTGCCACTCGTGGATCTGACGGCAAGCCGATCGCATCATCCACCAACCAATAGGTACAATCAATCTAGTTTCTTCTGCGACTAAAATAAACTCGCCGGGAGAGACTAAACCCCGATCGGGGTGATACCATCGCAGCAGCGCTTCAAAACCGCTGATTCTACCGCTAGTTAGAGAGACGATGGGCTGGTAGTAAAGCCGAAATTCCTCGGAGTCTAGAGCGCGCCGTAGGTCGTTTTCCAGTTGCAACAGGGCGACGGCGCGAGTGTGCATACTTAAGTCAAAAACTTCATGGCGAGCTTTGCCCAATCCCTTGGCGTGATACATGGCAGCATCTGCATCTCGCAGCAGTTCTTCGGGTCGATCGTACAATATTCGGAACGGCACCGGGAGAACTGGGGAGTCGGGAGATAGGCAAGACAAAACAGTTTCCCGATCGACATTTCCCAGATTTGCTGGACTAGAAAATTCGCTGCTTGGACTCGAAGGCTGCGGCAAACCAGAACAAACAATGCCAATGCTAGCACTGCTAAAAACTTGATATTCGTTGAGGTAAAAAGGCTCTGCCAGTTCCGCTTGCACTCGTTCGGCAATGACGATCGCATCATCGGTGTTTTTGATATTTTCCAGCAAAATAGCGAATTCGTCGCCGCCGAGACGGGCAACGGTATCTCCAGTGCGCAAACAGATTTCCAAGCGCTGCGCGATCGCGATCAGCAAGCGATCGCCCACTAAATGCCCCAAACTGTCATTAACAACCTTAAAGCGGTCTAGATCGATAAACAGCACCGCAAACAAAACTTCGGGACAGCGTTTTGAAAGCTCGATCGCGTGTCCCAAACGATCCATAAATAAAGCTCTGTTTGGCAAACCCGTTAGCGTATCGTGCAAAGCATCGTGTACTAACTTGTCTTCGGCTATTTTGCGGAGGGTGATATCTTCGACAGTACCTTCGTAGTAAAGCAAATTGTCGTCAGCGTCGCGAACATCCCGGCCATTCTCGGAAACCCAGATGGTGCTGCCGTCAGCGCGGTAAACTTGGGACTCGAACTCAGACACAGAACCGTGTTTTTCGATCGCGCGCAAAAACTCGACGCGGCGGTTGGGATCGAGGTATAGTTGGTGATCGATATCGTGGATGTTTGCGATCAGTTCAGAGGCAGACTCGTAGCCATAAATTCTCGCCAAAGCCGGGTTAGCACTGAGGTATCGTCCGTCGGGCGTTGTCTGAAAAATTCCTTCGATCGCGTTTTCAAAGATGCTGCGGTATTTCTCTTCGGCTTGTTGCAGTGCGAATTCTGCCTGCTTGCGATCGCTGATATCCGTCAGCGTCCCCAGATAGCCGAGAACTTCCCCGCTGTTGGCAATTTCCGGCACTGCTTGCCAAAATATCCAGGTTGTGCGATCGCCGTTGCAAAAGCGGTACTCTAACTTACAAGACAACTTGTCTTTGACAGCGCGATACCACAGGCTCAAAACGCGATCGCGGTCTTCGGGATGCAAACTTTGAGCCCAACCTTCGCCTAGTGCATTTGGCGCAGTCAGTCCCGCCATCTCCAAAAATCGCTCGTTGACATACAAGCAATCTCCAGCAGCGTCGGCGCGCAAAATCCCGACTGGCAGTATTTTAGCTAAGGTGTAATAGCGATATTCGCTTTCTAGCAGGGCGCTGGCAGCTACTTTAGTCTCTGTGATGTCAAACATTGCGCCTTGAAGGATCACAGACTTGCTTGCTTCATCGCGAACTGCGATCGCTCGATCGCGGAACCAGACAACTCTGCCGTTCCGGGCGATCGCGCGGTATTCTGAAACTAGCGGCGCGTCGCCAAAGATATCTTCTCCGTCGGTAAATTTCTGTGTGGCGTTTTCAACTAACACGCGATCGCGGTCTTCTGGGTGAACGAGTTTCAGCCACAGATCTGGGTCTGCCTTCCATTCAGCTACAGAATAACCCAGAAAAGTCTCGATTTGAGGGCTGATATAAAGTTTGGCATTGCGGTTGAGCGGAGAAATGTAGGTGACAGCCGGCATTTGTTCTACAAGGGCGCAGTATTTCGCTTCTACGGTGCAGAGTGCTGCTTCTAGGCGCTGCCGTTCTAATTCGGCGGCGGCCCGTCCGGCAAAGATGCTGATGATTAGTTGAAATTTGGCAAGATTTGATTCTACCAAGGGGCGATCGTGTAAAATACAAATAATCCCTAAAGGTTCGCCGTAAGAGTTTTTGAGCAAGACTCCGAGGAAACTGCGCGCGCCTGTAACGATCGGTCTGCGGTCTTGTGGGAAGGTTTCTAGGAGACAGTCTGGACAGGAGTACATTCCCTGCTCAAACACCAGCGCTTCGGGAGTATTGGCGGTGTTGCACTCAAAGTTTGGCTGCTGCTGTCCGTCGCTCCAAAAACTGATAACTTGTAATTGATCGGGATCAGTATCGGCGCGTTTTATCGACTTAATTGATTTGTAAACAACGGCGCTGCGAACTCCGAGTGCTGAGGCTAAGTGGCGAACTAAGGCATCAAAAAATTCTGCTCCTCCGGGCGAATTAGTACCTGTTAAGATGTCGCCTAGCAAGTCTTCTTCTAATTGCGGGGAAGCCCGAACTTTGGGTGGGTTGACATTGGGAGGGTTGTTGTCATTTTGGGCGATCGAACCTTGGATGCTCAGACTAACGGTTTTGCTGGTGGAAGGCCCTACAAGAGGCGAAGAATTCACAGTTGAGCGTTGTTGCTGGGCGAAGAATAGATTGCAGCCAATACTTAAAAGTTTACCCAAGAAGCTGTCTGCGATCGCCAACAGATTTGAGTTGGGGAAAATCAAAAACTTTTTCCAAATTTTCAATCCCGCAAATAAATCGGGCTGTAATTCTGTCAACAGCGGTTGCTCTGCGGCGCTTGGCAGACTGGGAGGCCTTCGCTGCCACTTGAGATAAATCGCGGACGCCAGGGCTAAAGTCGCCGATAATCCCAGAAGGTATGCAAGAATCTTAAAGTAAAGGAATAAATCTAGATCGAACATCGATTAGCACCGCTCGACAATTGTTGTAGTTATCTGAAGCCAATCTATTTAAAAATAACTAAGTATCGTCACAAATGGGTAACGAATACAAGGTAGGATCGGAGGTGAAGACGAAAATAGAGTTAATACCCTGATGAAAGCGATCGTTTTTGAAACGCCCGGAAGCCCGTCCGTATTGAAACTGCAAGATATCCCCGCTCCTACTATACAAACAGAAACTGAAGTTTTGGTGAAGTTGCGGGCGGCGGGGATTAATCCGATAGATACTAAGTTGCGATCGCGCGGCACTTTTTACCCCGAAAAAACTCCTCATGTTTTGGGGTGCGACGGTGCTGGAGTCGTAGAGGCTGTCGGTGCTGCTGTGCAGAGTTTCCAAGTCGGAGACGAGGTTTTTTTCTGCAATGGCGGTTTGGGTGGGTCGATCGGTACTTATGCGGAGTTTGCCGTTGTAGACGAACGTTTTCTCGCCATCAAGCCTGCTGCTTTAAGTTTTGCTGAGGCGGCGGCTGCACCGTTAGTTTTAATTACAGCATGGGAATCGCTGTACGATCGAGGGCGCTTGCAAGCTGGCCAAAAAGTGCTAATTCTAGCAGGTGCAGGCGGTGTCGGCCACGTCGCGGTACAATTGGCTGCATTGCAGGGTGCTGAGGTTTGCACTACTGTTAGTTCCGAAGCAAAAGCCGAATTTGTAAGGCAGTTAGGTGCAGATTCAGTTATTTTATACAAAAATACCGATGTTGTCGATGAAGTTTTGACTTGGACTCAGGGACAAGGAGTTGACTTGGCTTTCGATACTGTCGGGGGAGAAACTTTTTACCAAACTATTCCGGCTGTCAAGATTTATGGAGATTTGGTAACAATTTTGGAACCAGATCCGGATTTGGGGAATTTGAAAACGGCGAGAATGCGCAATCTGCGGATCAGTTTGGAGTTAATGTTAACTCCGATGTTGCAAGGTTTGGAACAGGAACAGGAAGATCAAGCTAATATTTTGCGGCAGTGTGCTGGTTTGTGCGATCGTAATTTGCTCAAAATTCATGTCAGCAAAACTTTTCCGCTAGCACAAGCTCAAGCTGCGCATGAATTGTTAGAAACAGGCTCGGTGACGGGTAAAATAGTGCTTGAAATTGCGGGCGATTGAGATTGCGGGCGAATGGAATTCGCGGAGATTCCCGGCGAATCGAATTCGCGGCGACATAAACAAAACCCGCCTCCGCGGGTTGAAGAAATTTTGGATTCAAGAATCGCGGGCGATTGAGATTCCCGGCGAATGGAATTCGCGGCGACACATACGAAACCCGCCTCCGCGGGTTGAAGAAATTTTGGATTCAAGAATCGCGGGCGATTGAGATTCCCGGCGAATGGAATTCGCGGCGACACATACGAAACCCGCCTCCGCGGGTTGAAGAATTACGGGCAATTGCGATTATGTAGTGATTTTTGAAGTCAGTTCCCAATGAGGAATCATTGATTTCTCCTTGTGGTGAACAGCTTGATTTTTGATATATTTAGCCACAACGTCGAGCCCATCATGGCTAACAGTAAATGCCCCATAGCTGCCTTGCCATTTAAAAAATTCACCCGGTTTAATTTCGTGAGTGATTAAATGGGAAGAACTACCCTTGACTTGCTTAATTATCTCAAATACCGCCAAAGTCGTCGGAAAAGCTGTTAACAGGTGAACGTGATCTTCTATACCACCAACAGCAATCACCGTGCATCCCAACTTCTGACATTCTGCAATAATTGCTGCATAGATTACTTGTTGAATATCAGAAGTAATCAACGGCAATCTATCCCAGGTTGACCAAGTAAAATGGATATATAACTGCGTAAAATTGTCTCTCATTGCTATTAAAACTGTGTGAAATTTGTCTTCAACCCACGGAGGTGGGTTTTGTCTGTGTCGCCGCGATTTCAATCGCCGAGACATCTTCAACCCACGGAGGTGGGTTTTGTCTGTGTCGCCGCGAACTCGATTCGCCGGGGCTGCCGCGATTTCAATCGCCGAGACATCTTCAACCCACGGAGGTGGGTTTTGTCTGTGTCGCCGCGAATTCGATTCGCCGGGGCTGCCGC
The DNA here is from genome assembly GCF_036705955.1 of Microcoleus sp. A6-C6. Lineage (NCBI taxonomy): Bacteria > Bacillati > Cyanobacteriota > Cyanophyceae > Oscillatoriales > Microcoleaceae > Microcoleus > Microcoleus sp. A6-C6. The sequence goes on from NZ_JAUBVR010000025.1 coordinate 17,947, forward strand.
GATTTCAATCGCCGAGACATCTTCAACCCGCGGAGGCGGGTTTTGTCTGTGTCGCCGCGAATTCGATTCGCCGGGGCTGCCGCGATTTCAATCGCCGGGGCATTAAGTCGTATACTCCGCGTTAATCTTCACGTAGTCGTAACTCAAATCGCATCCCCAAGCCTTCGCAAAACCGCCGCCATTCCCGACAGCAACCTGAATTAAAACCGTGTCTTCCTTCAGATATTCACCAGCAGCCGCCGCCTTCATATAATTACTCGCAGCAGATTTATCGAACTCCTTCGGTTGTCCATTTTCCATCATCAAAAAATCTCCCAATTGAATCCGCAAATTCTCTTGATCGAAAGGAACACCAGCGCGCCCCGCAGCCGCCGCAATCCTTCCCCAATTCGGATCGCGTCCAAAAATAGCAGCTTTTACCAAAGAAGAACCGACAATTATTTTGGCAATTTTACTCGCAGAAACTTCGTCGGTGGCGCCGCTAACTTGTACTTCCACCAAACAAGTTGCACCTTCACCATCGCGGGCGATTGCTTTTGCTAAATGCACGCAAACTTCTGTTAGCATCGCCTCTAATTTCTCAGCCTCCGGGCCCATTTCTGTAATCGCTGGCGTGCGGGATTGGCCGTTAGTTAAAGCAATTAGCGAATCGTTGGTACTGGTATCGCCGTCAACAGTAATTTGATTGAAACTTCTGTCAGCCGCCCGACTCACCATTTCCTGCCATAGATGGGACGACACTGCTGCATCACAAGTTACAAATGCGAGCATTGTTGCCATATTCGGGTGAATCATTCCTGAACCTTTGCAAATGCCGCCGATCCGCACGGGGCGATCGCCAAACATGGTTTCCAGGGCGATCGTTTTCGGGACTAAATCAGTCGTACAGATAGCCTTAGCAGCCGCATCAGAACCAGTTTCCGATGCCTCAGCAACCAATCGCGGAATTGCCGCCCTCAACGGCTCCATTTTAATCCGCTGTCCGATCACGCCAGTGGAGGCCAAAAGAATTGATTCTGAAGGAATATTCAGCGCTTCTCCCAACAATTTGGCGCTTTCGAGGGCATCTGCTAAGCCTGCTTCGCCAGTCGCAGCATTTGCTTGTCCGGCATTGCACAAAATGGCTTTGGCGCTGGGTTTAGCTTGTAGTAGTTGGCGGCAGTAGTCCACACAAGCGGCCCGGACGGTGGATGTGGTGAAGACTCCTGCGGCGATCGCGTCCACTTCTGATAAAATTAAACTTAAATCCGGTAAGCCTGAAGGCTTCAAACCCGCTGTAATTCCCGATGCTCGATATCCTCTGGGTGCTGTAACTCCGCCGTCAATTTCTTTCCAGTCCGACATGATGACCTCCCTAGTAGCCTTCAATCTGCTGAAAAGGGATTATATCAAGTTTCTAGGCACAAACGTCTTTTATTCTTTGTGATGTATACGTTTGAGGCGAGCCAACTCTCATGCAAGCTCACCTTTTGCTCACAAGCACTACAACCGAAATCTTGCCAATTGGCAATTGCCAATGACTACTGATACCATTTTTTTAAAGATGTGATAGAGATAAAATACCGCCAGACATTGATAATTCTGTCTTTGAGTTTTTACATAAGTCTTGCATAACTTTAAAAAAATGGTATGACTACTGACTACTGACTAATTACTAATAAAAACAATCGCGACTGCTTTTTGATATCGATATCAAGAAGCAGTCGCGATGGTTTTGTAACTAACATAATTAATTTTTAGTTGGCAAACAACAAACTCGATTCAACTGTCTGGGTGTTGAAAAAAATGAGTTATTTGCGATCGACATTCGCCTGAGAACCAGCATCTAAACCAACTTCAGCAGCCGCGCGGCTCAGCATCGATTCCTGACGGTTTTTGACGAGGTGTTGGTGGCGCATCATCAGGCTGCGCGCTTGTTGTTGAGTTGACATAACTGATTTCTCCAAATTATAGGTAATAACTTCGTAGACAATTGTCGAAATTGAGCTTGCCCTAGCTCATGGTGGCGTTGCTGCGATCGTAACTGGCTTGAAGGCTGGGCTGTGGTTTGCCTTGAATGTGGCCCCAGTAGTGGGTATCTTCCATCCCGACTTCAGTGGCGCTGCGGTTGAGCATGGATTGCTGCCGGTTCTTCACCATCTGGTGGTGGCGCATCATCAGAGAGCGGGCTTGATTTTCGGTAGACATATGCGGTTCCTCCGTCTTCCTGGATTTAATATTGGGCTGTTTTTCTGTTCCTACTTATAAATATATCAGATAATTCTGTATCTAAAGCTACCGAATTGAAATTAGTAACAAAAATTTACAATTGGGTGAGAAGTGCGATCGAGATTGCAGGGAGTGCGTTAGCGAAGCCCTCGAAGAGGATCGCCCTTCCCTGAGAAAAAGTTAAAGTTGTCAAGGGCGATTCCCTAGGGGATAGCTTCGCTCGCGCGCACCGGCGCGATGCCTAAAAGTGCGTTAGCGAAGCCCACCCCTACGGGGGCTGCGCCAACGAAGAGGATCGCGCTTCCCTCAATACTTCGGACAGTTTTGCCACACGGACACTCCGCGAGCATTCCGCTAAAAAGTCACTGGGATTTTCACCAAAAAGACAAAAAAAGGTACTTTTTGCGTTAAGCTCAAAAACAGACGAACTTAAAAAAATGCTTAATAAATATTCTAGAATCTATCTTACAAAAAATGTCAGGGATTAGTCAATCCCCAACAAGTTTATGGTAATTTTATTTGACACCATATTGCTTGTTTATGGCAAGGTGAACTTTACCAATCTGAGCCCTTATAGTTCATTGAGTAAAAAAAACTGATATTCGTCATTTTTTAAAGAATTTTGATTTGAGCGAATTTCACCAATACCTTATCAAGAAAGCCTTGAACTGTAAGCTAAAAATTATTGCGACCATCGATTGTTCATTAATTAATGAAAGGGGCAAAAAACTGAAGAAAAAGCTACTTTTTAATTTATTTTCGGAGCTATTCGTGTTTTCAATAGCCTCTTGTAAACGCCGGAAATTCAATACAAATATACTTTACACCTTTATTAATAAGTTAGATTTAGACCCTAATTTAATTTTAAATCACCCTAACCTTCCGTCAGTCCTATCCTATGGTACTCTCGCTGCTCAAAAACTGTCCGAAGTATTGTTAAGTAAGAGTGCTAAGTTTCAAAAAATGCGTTAAAAATGGCATAGCAAGCTCTGTAAGGCTTACAGGGGGGTTGAAAAACTGTCCTGACTATTGATATCTAGGGCATCTTTTAAACGACAAACGATATGCAAACCCGATCGGTGTCAAAATAATATTAATGTTATTGAAAACTCTGAGCAGTCGAAGAAATGAAAAGCTCGCCTAAGATGTCACTGAGCCTTGTCTTGTTGATGCCGCTGGTGGTGCAAATCTCCGTAGCAGTTGGCGTCACTGGATGGCTATCGTTTCGTAATGGTCAGAAAGCCGTCAATGACCTTGCAACCAGGTTAAGCTTGGAAGTTGCAGCCAGGACTAAAGAAAATTTCCGCAGTTTTGGAGAGGTGTCTCACCTGTTCCTGCAAATGAATACTGCTGCGATCGCCTCTGGAAACCTAGACCCTGATGACTTCCCCAACTTAGAGCGTTATTTGTGGAACCAGACCAAGCTGAGCGATCGAACTACAACCATCTACTACGGCGACGAACAGGGCAAATTCCTCTTACTCAAACGCGAAGCAGAAGAATTAGTATACATCAGAGACGAATCAACTGCTCCCAACCGCCAAATTTATCGCCTCGACAGCCAGGGAAATCGCACTGAACTCATCCAAACCGCTGCCTACGACCCCCGTAATAGACCGTGGTACCAAGCTGCCAAACAGGCAGAAAAAGCTACTTGGTCTCCGATCTACGTCTTCACGGCCTCGCCAGTTCTGGGGATTACGCCGGTGATGCCGATTTACAATGAAACAGGAAAACTGCGGGGGGTATTGGCAATTGACCTGACTCTTTCTCAAATCAGTGATTTTCTTAAAAGTATCAAAATTAGCCCGTCTGGAGAAGTTTTTGCGATCGAACGCAGCGGCGAAATAGTCGCCAGTTCCACAGATGAATTGCCCTTTATCACTGACAACGACGGACAAAAACGGCTGTTGGCGACTAGGAGCAAAAATTTGCTAATTCGATCGGCATCCACGTACTTGCAAAAACGATTTGGCAGTTTTGCAGAAATTGACACCCAAGGACAGTTTACCTTCGATATAGACGGCAAACGTCAATTCATTACGGTTGCTCCCCTGCGAGACGGCCGCGGTCTGGATTGGCTGATTGTCGTAGCAATCCCGGAAGCAGACTTTATGGAGCAAATTAACGCCAACACTCGCACAACTATCTTATTGTGTTTTTTTGCGTTCATATTGGCGATCGTCCTGGGAATTTTCACCTCTCGCTGGGTTGTCACACCAATTACCCGATTGCTGGAAGCTTCCAAAGCTTTAACAAAAATGTCCGAATCTGCCGACTTCACCTCCGCCGAATTAGACGGCGAAGTTGAAGTCAAAGGTGTCAACGAACTCGGCGTCCTGGCTCAGTCTTTCAACCAGATGGCGAGACAATTGCGAGCATCTTTTGTAGCCCTAGAACAAACTAACTCCAGTTTAGAACAGCGAGTAGCAGAGCGGACTGCCGAACTCGAAGCCGCCGAAGCAGAATTGCGGGCTTTGTTTGCAGCTATGAACGAATTAATTATAGTTGTGGATGCCACGGGCCGCTATTTAAAAATCGCGCCCACAAATATATCCCTGCTCTACAAACCAGCCGAAGAATTAGTTGGCAAAACTGTCGGAGAGCTGTTTCCCCAAGCTAAAGCCGACATTTTTTTGCACCACATTCGAGCAGCTTTAGATACTCAGCAAACTGTCAGCATCGAGTACGATTTAACCATTGACAACCGCGAAGTTTGTTTTGCCGCCAGCATTTCGCCACTTTCAGAAGAATCCGTAATTTGGGTAGCCCGCGACATTACTGAACAGAAACGAGCCGAATCAATGCGGCGGATGAGGCAAAAACAATTGCTCAAACAAAATATGGTTTTGCTAGAATTGGCAAGAAATAAAGCGCTATATCGAGGCGATTTGCAAGTAGCTTTGAGGGAAATCACCGAAGCCGCAGCTCATACCCTAGATGCAGAAGTAGCCGGAGCGTGGTTGTACGACCAAAGTCGATCGAAACTGCAATGTCTCGACCAATTTCACCGCACCAACAGCCAGCATTCTCAAGGTAGTGAACTCGCAGTAGCAGACTATCCAGTTTATTTTAAAGCTTTGGAAGAAGACCGGACGATCGCAGCCGATGACGCTCTCTCAGATATCAGAACCAGAGAATTTGTGGCATCTTACTTTACACAAAATGACACTAAATCAACCTTAGATGCGCCGGTGCGATTGGGAGGACAAACAGTCGGAGTCATCTGTATCGAACAGGTGGGAATTGCTCGCAACTGGACGGTAGAAGAACAAAATTTTGCTGCTTCCCTCGCAGATTTGGTATCATTGGCGATCGAAGCTAGCGATCGCGATCGGACACAAACCGCACTCCGCCAAGCAGAACAAAAATACCGCAGCATCTTTGAAAATGCAGTCGAAGGCATTTTTCAAACCACCCCAGAAGGCCGCTTCTTGAGCGTAAATCCATCCTTAGCCCGCATCTACGGCTACGCAACACCCGAAGAATTGACATCAAATCTCACAAACATCAGACAGCAGGCTTACGTCAATCCTCAGCAGCGCGAGAAGTTTATGCGAGTGATGCAAGAATTCGGACAAATTTCCGGGTTTGAGTCACAAGTTTACCGCGTTGACGGCAAGGTAATTTGGATTTCCGAAAGCGCCCGTGCAGTGTGCGACAGCGACGGCGAGGTACTCTACTATGAAGGGAGCGTCGAGGATATTAGCGATCGCAAAGTCTTTGAATCCGCCTTGCAACTCGCCCTAGAAGCAGCCCAAACAGCTTCCACCGCAAAAAGTGCATTTTTGGCAAACATGAGCCACGAACTGCGAACACCTCTGAATGCCATCATCGGCTACAGCGAAATGCTCCAAGAAGAAACCGAAGAATTGGGTTACGATGAACTCACCTCAGATTTAGACAAAATCCGCACATCCGGCAGACACTTGCTATCACTAATAAACGATATTCTCGACATTTCTAAAATCGAAGCAGGCCGCATGGATCTCTACCTAGAAACCTTCGACATCGCCACATTGATTGCAGAAGTCGCCGACACCGCCATGCCACTAATTGATAAAAATCATAACACTTTAAACTTACAGCAAATTAGCAATATCGGCACTATGCACGGTGACATTACCAAAGTGCGGCAAATTTTATTAAATTTGCTGAGCAATGCCGCCAAATTTACTCAAAATGGTACAATTACCCTCACCGCCAGCCGACAAGAAATCGCCAGCGATAGCAGCGCAGCGAGACCAGAAAACAATTCTGAACCTGCGGTAAATTCTCCATCCTCAAATCCCAGTAAAGAATTTTTAGTAATTAATTGTACAGATACAGGAATTGGCATGAATCCACACGAGTTGCAGCACATTTTCCAACCCTTTATCCAAGCAGATGCTTCTACCACGCGCAAATACGGCGGCACAGGTTTGGGACTAGCAATCAGCCAGCGTTTTTGCCTCATGATGGGTGGCAATATTTCAGTAAACAGTCAAGTCGGTGTTGGTTCTACTTTTACGATCCGCTTACCTCTAAATAATTAGCAGAAAGCACAAAAGTAAACACAGCTTGTTCAAGCTGTATCTTATAACAGTCCTGCACGCAAAGTGTCCGTACATGGTGTTTTTAAGCGGGGCAATCCCCCCGCTTAAAAGCTCCTACACCTGGGTATAGTGCATAATTCCTATTATAATAGGAATTAGTTTTGAGGAAAGCCGCAATGTTACAGTACAACTTGCCGAGGAACTTGCCCTCAGCCGATGAACTACCAGACTCGGATGAAACCCCTGTGGATAATGAACTGCAAGAACTAATACCGGGGTTGTTAAAGGCAATCTTGCTGATACTTTGGTCAGAACGCATGGACTGGTTTTTTGGCATAGATATGGGTGTTTATCATCACCCGGACGAACCACCCATTGTCCCAGATGCTTTCTTAAGTTTAGGAGTAGAACGGTTTTACGACGAAGAATTACGCCCCAGTTACGTGCTGTGGGATGAAAATGTCATGCCACTTTTCGTGCTAGAAGTGGTTTCCCCAACTTATCGCAAGGAATACAGCACAAAATTAGACACTTATCAAGCTTTAGGCGTACTTTATTACGTCATTTATTCTTCCCGCCGCCGTCGTAAACCTCATTTAGAAGTACACAAGTTAGTCAATGGGAAGTATGAATTACAACAGCCAGGACATCCAGTTTGGATGCCAGAAATAGGTTTGGGGATTGGTTGTGAAAGGGGAAACTATTCTGGGGTGACAAGAGAGTGGTTGTATTGGTATGATGCCGATGGCAAACGCTATCTGACACCTGAAGAACAGGTGAAACAGGAAGCGCAGCGCGCCCAACAATTAGATCAGCGCGCCCAACAATTAGATCGGCGCGCCCAACAATTAGCTCAACGATTGCGGGAGTTGGGAGTAGATCCAGATAGTCTGAACTAATTGCAGTCAGTAATTCGCTTTTTGTGATGAGCTTCAGTTGCCCAAATCCACTTTAGTTCTTCTTTTGTTTGGCGGTGCGTGAGTCTCTGTTTTTAAGTGCGAAATCCGGGATTTTTCTCTCATATCCTGTCCGGTTGAACAGTTGTCATTCCCAAAGAAGTGAAGAATCTCGCCATTTCGGCTCTCACGACGACGTGAGAGCTTGACTCATGACAACCAAGCTTTACGGCAAATATTTTGAGAGTATTGTTTAATTCCTTTGAATGCTGCGCGGATCTAGAGCATCCCGCAACCCATCTCCCAATAAATTAAACGCCAAAACAGTCAAAATAATCAGTGTCGCCGGAGGCCAAACTAACCAGGGCTGCAAAACTAAAATTGAAGCATTAGTAGACAGCGATAGCAAATTTCCCCAAGAAGGATCAGGCTGTTGAATTCCCAAGCCAATTAAACTCAAAACCGACTCCGCTACAATAAAACCCGGAACCGATAAAGTAGCAGAAATAATTACATAAGTTGCAGTTTGTGGCAAAACGTGGCGGACTATAATATAAATTGGATTTGCGCCCATAGCCCGCGCTGCTTGCACAAATTCTAGCTGTTTGATTGACAGTACCTGACCGCGAATTACCCGCGCCAAACTCGCCCAACTGATAAATGAAGTAATCAGCACAATCAATATAAATCGCTGAGCGCTTGTCAATCCGGGGGGCAACACTGCTGCTAGCGCTACTAATAAATAAAGACCAGGAATCGTCATCAATACTTCGGCGAATCGCATTAAAATACTGTCAATCCAACTGCCGAAATAACCTGATATTCCTCCAACTAACAATCCCAAGGGAAAAGAAATTGCTATGCCAACTAAACCAATGCTGAGGCTAATTCTGCTGCCATGTACTAAGCGGCTGAATTGATCGCGAGCTTGTTCATCCGTGCCTAAAATGTTAATTTTGCCTTCTCCTGTAGTGCCAAACAAGTGCCTGTCGAATGGTAAAATTCCTAAAAACTTATAGGGAGAACCTTTGACAAACAAACCGACAGCAGAGGGTTTTTTCCAGTCTACAATTACCTCGCGAGCGCCCGTATTCGCATCCACTGGACCCTGAGTTGTCGGATAAACGTGCGGCCCGATAAATCGCCCATCTTTGGTACTTAAATAAATCTGAGTTGGGGGCAGCAAGGAAGCGTTTAATTGAGAGTCGTAGGGGTCGTAAGGTGCCACAAATTCGGCGAAAAGTGCGACTGTATAAAAGATTAACAGCACCACTGCTCCCAACCGAGCTAGAGGATTTTTTTTAAGATTTTGCCACCATTTCATAGGTTTTAGGTTTTAAATTTTAAGTGTGTTCGTAGTGAGGACTTTAGTCCTTCTTTCGTTCGTAGTAAGCTGTTTTGCAGTTAAATTGTATATTCGGAACGGCGTCGAAGCCCATTCCACAATACTTGACAATACTTGGACTGATTTTTGACCCACACTTTAAATGTATAACAGCTTAAGGACTTGAGTTATTTCTTAACGAAATCCGTAGCAAGGGCTGATTTCCTTGCTAATATAAATTTTGAGGACTGAAGTTCTTACTACAAACCTTCGACTATTTTTGTTCATCTGCAACCAAAATTATTTTATTTTCATTTTCCTCAATTTTGCCCAATTCCTCGCCGCTAAAGGGATTGTAGAAAAATGAGCCTGTTTGCGGTGGCAATTTGGGATTGAGTACAATTTCTACGATACTTTTGACAACCCCAGTCAGCGGAATTGCCAGGATAACTCCTAACAATCCTCCCACTCTACCTCCTAATAGTAAAGCTGTAAAAATAATTACCGGACTCAACCCCGTGAGATTGCCCATGATGCGGGGAGCTACTAAATTATCCTTGATTTGCTGGAGGCCGATCGCAACTGCCAACACTTGCAGCGCCAGCCACCAATCGATAAATGCTACAATTATAGTAACTGCTCCAATGCCCAACGTGGCTCCGATAAACGGAATTATTTCTGTCAACCCTATAAACACGGCAAACAACAGAAAAAATGGAACTTGCAGCCACCAAAAAGCCAGTGTTAGTAAAATCGCCATAAATAGTCCCAGCAATAACTGGCCAGATACAAATCGTTGGAGGTTTCGCTGCAAAGTATCGGTTAAAACATAGCGAATATCCGGCGAAAAAATGCTGGTCAAACCCTGCCACACTCTTTGACCATCTAGCAGCATATAAAATGAAATTACCAGGATAAAAATTAAGTCGAGAAACCAGTTGAAAGTGCCGACAACTAAGCCTAAACTTGTACCTGCGATTGCTTGCACTTGTTCCTGGACTTTGGCTGATAACTGCTGTTCTAATATTTGCACATCAAAGGGCAAATTGCGATCGGCACTCCATACTTGAAATTCACCTAACTGCTGCCGCGCCGACTCCAGTAATTCCGGGAATCTCACGCCCAATTGCCTCGCTTGGCTGAACACGGGTGGTACAATAGTTAGACCAATTACTACTACTAGCAAACCCGCAGTTAAATAAACTAGCCCCGCAGCTACTCCTCGTGGCAAAAATACTTGCAGTCTGATTACGGCATAATTTAATAAGAATGCAATGAGTCCGGCTGTTACTAAAATGCTGACCAGTTCCCCCACGTAACTGATTGCAGTTAGGGTAAACCATCCCGTCACTAGGACTAGCAACCAAGTAATTAGAAACTGTTGGATGGGAGTAAAGACATTATTCATTGGGATTTGTGTCAATTAAACTGGCAGGATTTTTTCAGCCGATGTGCCGTATTATACGACAAACAGATTATAAATTAGCAATAATTAGTTCAAGATTAGGCTTAATTTTCTGAGAATTGATGAGTTTGTGACGGCAAAACCGCGAATAGAGATAATATCAGCCCGATCGCCCGAACGATCGCCAATCACGCTAATATTACTTTGCTCAGGAGCCCGATCGAAATCGCCGCTGCAACCGGAAATCTGGCCACACTCACCCAAAAGGAGGACGCGCGACTGCTCAGCTCATCGGCTAAAATGAACTACATATTAATCTCGAAATATTTCTTTACAATCAAAAATCAAGGGCTCATAGCGGCGAGAGGAACTACCGTGACAAATCAAATTTTTTCAGAAGCAGAAGAAAAGCAACCTCTTCGCCCCGTGCAGAGCGGGCGCGACAGGAATTTAGTAGCGGAAGTGCCTGAAAGTGGGGTTCCAGACCAATCTCGCTGGCAATTTCCCCCAGAGGAAGATGAACGAGAAGTGGCGCTAGAAGTTCCAGAAATGACTGGGAAACAATCAGAAGTTTGGGAGCCAGCAGCAACGGAAGTTCCTCCGAGCAAAGGAATCAGGTGGACGACTATGTTGGCGGGCGTGGGAATTGGGGTGGCTGCAACGCTGGCGGGCGTACACTTGATTGCGGAAAAAAGTGCGCGCCCCGTAGTGACAGCCCCAGTGGCGGCTCAGTCAGCAACTGCTCAGACTGTCACTGTGGCGGCTGTGGAATCTGCCGAGGTGGCTCAAACTCTGGAAGCGACGGGCACTGTGGCGGCTTACGATTTGCTGCCGGTGTTGCCGCAAGCCAACGGTTTGCAAATCAAGCAGGTTTTGGTGAAGGAAGGGGATGCGGTAGAAAAAGGTCAGGTAATGGCGGTTTTGGATGATTCGGTGTTGCGATCGCAAATTGCCGCAGCGGTTGCTAAAGTACAATCGGCAGATTCTACGGTAGAACAAGCGCAAGCTCAGGTGCAGCAAGCTCAGTCAACTCAACAAGAAACTGAAGCTGGGGTCGCCCAAGCCGTAGCTGGCGTTGAAAAAGCCGTCGCTGATTTGGCGCAAGTTAAAACAGGTGTCGGCCAAGCTGAAGCTGGCGTGAATCAAGCTAAAGCTGGCGTCGAGCAGGCTAAGGCTGGCATTGCTTCCGCCCAGGCTAAATTAGCTCAAGCCCAAAGAGAGGTAAATCGCACCCAAAATTTGGCTACGCAGGGAGTGATTAGCCAGCAAGATTTGGAAAAGCGCAAGACGGAGCGAGAAACTGCTGTTCAAGATGTGAACAAAACTAAGGCTGATTTGAATAAAGCTGTAGAAGAACAGAACAAAGCGGCGGAAGAAGTGCGATCGGCTCAAGCTAAAGTAGTTAATGCCGAAGCTAATATCAGTACCGCGCGAGCAGCACTGCTCAGTGCCCGCGCTAAGGTGAATACTGCGGCCGCAACTGTCAGCAGCGCTAGAGCAAATGTGGGAAACAATGCAGCAAGTGTTCGCAGCAATAATGCACAAGTCCAACAGTTGCAAACTCAACTCGAACAAACTATAGTTCGGGCGCCGGATAGCGGTATTGTGTCGGAAAGAATTGGTCGAGTTGGGGATGTTTCTGCGGGGAATCAAAAATTATTTTCGATTATTCGCGAAAACAAGCTCGAACTGCAATTGAAAGTGCCGGAAACTCAGGTTGCACAAGTACAACCGGGAACGGCGGTGCAGATTACTTCTGATTCTGATAAGCGGATTAAATTGTCGGGAACTGTGCGAGATATTTCGCCGTTAGTTGACCCGCAAAATCGGCAGGCTACGGTGAAGATTGATTTGCCTGGAAGTGAGTTTTTGCGATCGGGAATGTTTTTGCGCGCTTCAATTTCGACGGCGACGACGCAAGGTTTGAAAGTTCCTGCTAAGGCTATTTTACCACAGTCTGACGGGAGTTCTATTGTTTACAAACTTGTGGGCGAGGACAAGGTGCAGGCTCAGCCGGTGGTGGTTGGGGAGATTACTGGGGGCGCGGTTGGGGATTTGACGAGTGCTAAGGTTCAGATTAAAAAAGGGCTGAAAGCGGGGGATAAAGTGGTTGTTGCTGGTGCTGGTTATCTTAAGGATGGCGATCGGGTTAAGGTCAGCAGTCAGTAGTCAGTTGGCAGTAGTCAGTTGGCAGTTGGCAGTTGGCAGTTGGCAGTAGTTATTATAGGGTGCGTCAGGTCAGAATTTGGCTACTACAAACTAATAATTTTCCCCTGACGCACCTTACTATTAGTTAGTTAATACATATTTGGAGCGGGCAAGATGCCGAATAAAGAGAAGAGAAGAAAAAGAAAATCAAGAGTTATTAATAACGGCCATTTCCACTGTCAATTGTCAACTGTTAACTGTCAACTGTTTAAATATGTCTTTTAATATTTCGGCTTGGTCGATTAAACAGCCTGTCCCGACGATTGTTTTATTCTTAATTCTGACAATCGGGGGTTTAGTATCGTTTCCGGTTTTAGGCATTGATGATTCACCTAATATCGATATCCCTTCTGTTTCGATATCCGTCAGCCAACCGGGGGCAGATCCAGCAGAACTTGAATCTCAAGTTACGAAAAAAGTAGAAGATGCTGTGGCGGGTTTGGGGAATATTGACCACATTATTTCTACTGTTAATGATGGTTCTTCTAATACGACTGTTAACTTTTTGTTGGGTACAAATAGCGATCGCGCTACGAATGATGTCCGAAATGCGATCGCCCAAATCCGCCAAAGCCTGCCGCAAGATATTAACGATCCGGTTGTCAAACGGGTAGAATTTGCCGGCAGTTCCATCATGTCCTACGCCGTGGTTTCCGATCGCCAAACGGTAGAACAGCTAAGCGAATTAATCGACCAAAACATCAGCCGCGTCCTCCTCTCCGTCAAAGGTGTGGCTCAAGTGCAGCGCATTGGAGGCAGAGATAAGGATATTCGAGTTGATTTAAACCCCGAACAATTGCAAAGTCTGGGGATTACAGCTACCCAAGTTAACGATCAAATTCGCAATTTTAACATCAATCTTCCCGGTGGCAGAACTGAAATCGGCAATTCCGAGCAAACAGTCCGCACCATCGGCAGTGCCAAAACTATCGAACAGTTGCAAGCTTATCAAATTACTTTGCCTAAAGGCGGTTTTGTGCCGCTTTCCAGTTTGGGAAAAGTTGAGGAAGGCTACTCGGAAGCGCGTCAGGGCGCGCGGCTCAATAACAAGCCAGTCGTGGCTTTTGCCATCCTCCGCAGCACCGGCAGCACTCTGGTGACTGTGGAAGAAGCGGTGCGGGAAGCTGTTAATAAAATGGAAAAAACTTTGCCAACCGATGTCAAGCTGGAACTTATTTATACTTTAGGAGATCACATCCGAGATTCCTATGAAGCTTCTGTGGATGCTTTGATTTTAGGGGCGGTTTTAGCGATTATCACAATTTTTATTTTTCTGCGGGATTGGCGGGCTACTTTGATTGCTGCTGTGGCTTTGCCGCTGTCGGCAATTCCTACTTTTGCTGTGCTGAGAATGGTGGGATATACGCTTAACAGCATGACTTTGTTGGCGCTGTCGCTGGTGGTGGGAATATTAGTCGATGATGCGATCGTCGAAATTGAAAATATCGAACGCCATGTCGGGATGGGGAAAACGCCTTATCAAGCTGCTTTGGATGCTTCTGCTGAAATTGGTTTGGCTGTCGTTGCGACGACGATGACGATTGTTTCGGTATTTGCACCGGTGGCTTTTATGCCGGGAATTCCTGGTCAGTTTTTTCGACCTTTTGGGGTGACGGTTTCGGCTTCGGTGTTGTTTTCGCTGTTAGTAGCCCGCACCGTGACTCCGATGATGGCGGCTTATATGTTTAAGGAGAAAGGGCATCATCAGGAACTCAAAAAAGACCAACTTTCTTATCAGTATCGCCGGCTTTTGACTTGGGCGCTGAAGCATCGGGCGATCGTCCTAATTTTAGGTGTAGCCTTGTTTTTCGGCAGTGTTCAGTTAATTCCTTTCATTCCGACAGGGTTTATCGATCGCGATGATACCGGACTTTCGACAGTCTCGATCGAATTACCGCCCGGTTCTACCTTGTCACAGACAGATTTAGCAGTGCAGCAAGCAACTAAATTATTGCTCGCCCATCCAGCCGTAGATAGCGTTTTGGAGACTGAAGGTGCTCCGACAGTATCCGGGGGCGCAGGTGGCGGCGGAGGGGGCGCTAGTGGCGTAAATACAGCTAGTCTGTACGTGAAATTGAAGCCTGCCAATCAACGGATTAAGCAACAGCGGTTTGAGGAGGAAATGCGGCCGAAACTTACCGATGTTCCGGGTGTGCGACTGAGTTTTGCTCAAGGGCGTGTCGGCGGTAGGAAGCAAATGTCGATCGTCCTTAAGAGCGAAAATGCGGAAGCTTTAACTAAAACTGCTGAAACTCTCACGCAACAAATGAGGCAAGTTACGGGACTGATTGAAGTACAATCTAGCGCCAGTTTGGTAAAGCCGGAGATTTTGGTGAAACCCGATCCGATTCGGGCGGCGGATCAGGGTGTTTCGGTGCAGCAAATTGCTCGAACTGCTTCTTTGGCAACGATTGGAGATATTGACTCGAATCTTGCTAAGTTTGATTTGCCGGACAGACAAATTCCGATTCATGTAATGTTAGCGTCGCAGTTTCGCAGCGATATCGAAACAATTAAGAACCTGCAAATACCGGGTAAAAATAATACTTTTGTGCCGTTGAGGGCGGTGGCTGATATTACTTTGGGCAGTGGGCCTTCTCAGATCGATCGCTATGACAGAGCTCGTCAAGTATCTGTAGAGGGCAATTTGTTGCAAGGTACGACTTTAGGAGAAGCTGTTGCTGCGGTGAAGAAACTGCCTGCAATGAATCCTTTACCACCTGGTGTGGAACAGGAATCTTCTGGTGATGCGAAGGTAATGCAGGATATTTTCAGCGGTTTTGCGGGAGCTTTGGGAACGGCGGTATTGTTTATTTATGGTGTGTTGGTGCTGTTGTTTGCGAACTTCTTGCATCCGATCACAATTATGGCCGCATTACCTTTATCTCTGGGTGGTGCGCTGCTAGGACTTTTGGTGGGTCAAAAATCTCTCGGTTTGTACGCTTTGATTGGCGTGGTGTTGCTGATGGGAATTGTGACGAAGAATTCGATTTTGTTGGTGGATTACGCGATTATGAATCAGAAGGAAGGCGAACCGATGTATGAGGCGACGCTGGATTCTGGTGTGGCGCGGTTGCGGCCGATTTTGATGACAACTATTGCGATGATAGCTGGGATGATGCCGATCGCGCTAGGAATTGGTGCGGGATCTCAGGTGCGGAGTCCGATGGCGATGGCGGTAATTGGCGGTTTGATGACTTCTACGCTGTTGACTTTGGTGGTGATTCCGGTGGTTTATACCTATATGGATGGTTTGCAAGTCTGGGTTTTTAATCTGGTGCGGGGGAAGAAAAAACGGGAAGGGCGATCGAAGTTCTCTGGGTAGGGAAATGGTACGAATGTTGAGAAAAAGAGGTAAAGTGCGATCGACCTCCATATCAAAACATACTGTCTATCATTTAACGAGATGGTGGAGGAAGCGAATCAATATTAGCTAGGGCAAAATTGAGAAAGTATTCTGTCCGCGATATCAGTTGTTCAGCATCGGTTTCTGTGATATTTGGATCGACATTATAATCAGCTCTCAGACGGGTTCTTTCAGCATCAATTAGGTAGCGGTGCAATTCTACTGGAACTCGATTAGTGCGAGCGAAGCGTTCCCCAAAAGCAGCGATAACGGCTGAGTGCCTGGAATAGGATAGTCCTTCGGCTTCTAAAAATGCTGTGGCTAGATAAAACATCGAATAGTAAGCACGGGAAGTAGCAAATTCAGGAAAACCGGTATTATTCAATTCTCTCGCTGCTTGCAAACTTCTATTGGCTTTGTCGAGTAGTCTTTGTTGTTCTGGAGTCAAATCGCCAACCCTTCTTGTCGAATGTTGCGAAAGAAACCATTATTGTGCTGACTAAACTGCTCGTCAGTGGCAAATGCACAGCTAATCAGCACATTATATTCTAAACACAATTCGGCAATAAAAATACTAATTCGATCGCTTTCTTGAGAGTAGTTAAAGGAATTTTTGAGAACAATTAAGAGATCGATATCGGAGTCTGGTCTAGCATCACCTCTGGCTTGGGAGCCAAAGAGGACAATTTTGTCTAATTGTTCGCCGTAAAGTTTTTTGAGACCTTGCTGAGTTTTTGTGATAATTGTTTGGATTTGTTCATTCATATTTCCTGAACAGTGGTATTTAGCTAATTTGTATTAGGTCACAATTCTACTATAGCAAAAAGGGCGTGAAGCGTAGCTATCCCGTAGGGTATCGCCCTTTAGGCGTTGAGAAAAATAGTGTAAAAGGCGATCGACCTTTTGGCATGGGAAGGTCGAGATTCCTGTGTGTGGCCACAATAGCGATCGTTGTTCTTACCCCAATATCTCAGTTGCTTCTTTTATAACTTGAGTTATTTCAGGTTTTTCAGAAGCAATTACGTCATTGGGCAAGTGCTTGTGATGCGGAAAGTTGGGGAGATTGGGAAAATGAGGTGTGCTGTCATAGCGAAAAATTAAGCAATTATTTTGATTTTGAAAGTGGTAACGGTAATCGAGAAATTCTAATTGATTGTCTGCGATGATTGCTTCATTTATTTCTAGTAAGTGAGTTTGATTGAAACGCAATCTAATTCTGAGATTAGCCCGTTTTGGTGTCAAAATTTCTTCGTCATACCGTTCGACATAAACATTGCTACACTGTAGAATTGCTAGCTCCACTCGATCGAGGTAATCAGATAAGATGTTAGGCAGCATAATTCAGTCGTTGTGCTAGTTCTTGGTGCAAAGCTACGTAATGCCGATAATCATTAGCCCATTCGATAAATAGAGCGTCATCGGATAATAGTCCTCGATTATATTGGTTAAAGAATTCTTCTGAGTCCATTTTTTGCTGATTTTCATACAGGCTCAGTCGCTTGGAAACGGCAACTAAGGCATCTAATGGTGATGTATATTGAATAGTCTGTTTACGCATTTGTGGCTTACTCCTGCAATAGATTTATTTGTGGAAATAAAACTTATAAATGCTTTAATTTTAGCAAATTGCTGATGCGCTTTGTTACGATGCTTTCTCCGTCTGGGTACAACGATCGACGTGATCGCATTTGATGACTGACGACAACAGAAAAAGTGATCGCCCTTCGGTGAGCAAAAATAGTCAAGGGATCTCGCCCTTTGGATATCAAAAAGGGCGATCGGGCTGCCTGTGCCCACAATAGCGTTACTCTTACCCTACACATATCCTGTCTGGCGGCTGTCGATCGTGATCGGGCGATCGTTGCTTAAGTCTGTTAATCGATCGGTGCGTATTTACAAATTTTGGCGATCGTTCAAATATGCAGAGAAAAATAATAACATCTTTTGTCGCAAATAAAACAAAATCTGTCGCACAAAAAAAACTTTGAAAATTCGCATAATTTTTGAGGAAAAGCCCTGATAGATAAATAAGGTCTAGGGCAGATGTCAAAATCGCCCTCGCCTGTTATTCGTAAAGCAGGAACAAAAATGGCAACACTTCTCGGTACATCCTTAGATGACATTCTCGTCGGCACGTCAGCCGATGACAGCATCTCAGGCGGCGAAGGCAATGACACCCTCAGTGGCTTAGATGGCAATGACACTCTGGATGGCGGTTTCGGTAACAACAGCCTCAGTGGGGGCGCAGGAAATGACATCCTCAGTGGCTTTGGCAAAAGTACCCTGGATGGAGGGTCAGGCAATGACAATCTTAGAGGCCTTGACAATAGCATCTTAGATGGCGGTACTGGCGATGATGTACTGGGGGCAGATGGTCAAAACATCAGCCTGTTTGGCGGTGAGGGGAATGACTTTCTTTATGGCGATAATTTCTCCTCAAATAACACCTTAGATGGAGGTGCTGGCGATGATACGCTTACTGCCTCCAGTAGCGATGGCGGCATGGTGTTGCGAGGAGGTGGAGGCAACGATAGCTATGTATCTCCATTCGGTGGAGCATCAAGTCAGATTCAGGACACCGCTGGCACAGATAGACTCTCCGTTAGAACTTTTTCCGTAGCGGGCACAGAGGTTTCTCTATCCTTGTCACCTGGAAAGCTAGGATTAGCTCGACAAGGTACTAGCCTGCTGATTGACACCAACGGAGATGGGATTGCCAGAGCTACGGATGACTTGGTGATTTTAGACTTCTTCGGTGCATCACCGACTGTTGCAGGTGCAGGCTTGATCGAAACCATCAATAACCTCTCTGGTAGCCAGATCCTCGCAGCTAATCTCACTGAGGTTACCGTAGCAGGCGGGATCAATATCATCACAGGAACTTCGGGCCCTGATAACCTCATCGGTACTGCCGGCAATGACAACATCGCAGGCTTAGATGGCAATGACACTATCAGTGGCTTAGATGGCAACGACACCTTACTCGGCGGTGCAGGAAACGACAACCTCAGTGGGGGTGGAGGAAATGACTCCCTGATTGGTGGCTTAGATGGCAGTGACACGCTGGATGGCGGTGCAGGCAATGACTATCTTAGCGGCTATAGCAACGGCAGTCTCGCTGGTGGCGATGGAGATGACACGCTGTATGGAAGTTTCTCTTCAACTTTGGATGGCGGTGCGGGCAATGACTATCTTAGCGCCTTTGGCGATAGCACCTTAGATGGCGGTCTTGGCGATGATACGCTGAATGGTGGTGGGGGCTCCGGCAACGTGATCAAAGGTGGTGCAGGTAGTGATCGCTATCTAATCTCGGAAAACGGGTCAAATCAGATCCAGGACACTGGTGGCATCGATAATGTGCAGATTGGTTCTGGTACCCCCCCACCCAACATTTCCACCGCATTAGCAGCAGGAACTACGGGATTAGGCCGACAAGGTACAAGTCTGGTAGTTGACATCAACAAAGACGGAATCGCCAACCCTGCGGATGATTTGGTGATTTTAGACTTTTTCGGTGCATCGCCGACTGTTGCAGGTGCAGGCTTAATCGAAACCATCAACAACCTCTCCAGTACCACGATCCTCGCAGCCAATTTACCAGAGGCCCCCGCACCTGTTGTCACAACACCAACACCTGCGGTAACAACACCAACACCTGCGGTAACAACACCCACACCTGCGGTAACAACACCAACACCTGCGGTAACAACACCGATACCCGTAAGACTACCGACACCGGAAACCACACCCACACCCGCAACCACACCCACACCAACACCTCCACCCTTCACGCCCGCGATCGCACAGTCGATCGCACAGCCGATCGCGCCCACATTCACCAACCGGCCCGCACCAAGCGAATTACCGCAGGTTTTGGGCACCAGCGGCAACGATGCGATCGGTGGCAGCGAAGCCAACAATATCTTGTATGGCAACGCTGGAAACGACACCGTGGGAGGCAATGGCGGCGACGACATCGTATTTGGCGGCAAAGGCGATGACGGCTTATTCGGCGATGTCGGCAACGACCTCTTGTTTGGCAACCTCGGCAACGACACCCTTGTCGGCGGCGACGGTGCAGATACCGCATTGGGCGGCAAAGCTGACGATTTGATATTTGGCGGCGCTGGTAACGATGTCCTCGGAGGCGAACTCGGCAACAATACTTTACTCGGCGGCGAGGGTAGCGATACTCTGTACGGCGGTGAAAATAATGATGTCTTGTTTGGCGGTAGCGGCAACGATTTCCTCTACAGCACAAAAGGTAACGATATCTTGGTTGGTGTTGACTATACAGGTGCTAATCCCGGACGCGGCGAAGTCGATACGCTGATTGGCGCAGATGGCAGCGATACTTTCTTGCTGGGAAATGCTACCGATTTGTACTACAACGACGGCATCGATAGCAGCACTGGCGCAGCCGACTACGCTTTGATTGTCGGCTACAACCCCAGTAACGATATCATCCAACTTCAAGGCGCTCCGAGCACCTACAGGATCGGCGCTTCTCCCGCTGGATTGCCGGAGGGTGCTGCTATTTTCAAGAAGACTGCGGGTGCTGACGAGTTGATCGCGATCGTCCAACCTGTTTCTGGTTTTGCGCTTGACAGCAACTCTTTGCGCTTTGTTTAAGGGTTGAGGGCGATCGGGCGATCGCTCCTCCAGTTTCTCCAATAGCCCCGGCGGTTGAAACCGCGGCTACACAAACGATGTCCGCCTCCGCGGACTGAAGAGTAGAAGTATTAGTCCTGCCTTTCGTGCAGGACTTTTTTTGTCGGGATGGGCGATCGACCACCAAAAATTAATTCTCAAAATGGTTGACTCAGAATCGCAAAATCGTTGTATAATGTTTTTTAGGTCATTTTTTACTGCAACGCCTCAAAGGTAAAAGCAAGTAAAACAGGCTAAGCGCGGACGTAATTCAGTGGTAGAATGTCAGCTTCCCATGCTGAACGTCGTGGGTTCGAGCCCCACCGTCCGCTTTAACTGAATTTTCATATTTATATGAAAATCAATTAGTGTTATCAATTCGATCTATGGCTAATTTCTTAACCGCTGCATTATATAAGTTCGTTGAACTATCAGATTTTGCCGACCTCAAAGCACCGCTACTCGATTGTTGCAACCACCACAACGTCAAAGGCACTATCTTGTTGGCAGCAGAAGGCATCAATGGCACGATCGCCGGTTCATCCGAGGGCGTACACGCAGTGCTCGCATTCTTGCGCTGTGACGCGCGTTTTGCTGATTTGGTTCACAAAGAATCTTTCTCAGAAAAAGCACCGTTTTACCGCCTAAAAATACGCTTAAAACGCGAAATCGTCACGATGGGAATACCCGATATTAATCCATCCCTCATGGCTGGCAAATATGTCAAGCCCGATGAGTGGAATAAGCTGCTTGATGATCCTGATGTTGTCGTAGTTGATGTGCGTAACAACTTCGAGGTATCTATGGGTACTTTTGCAGGCGCTATTAATCCCAAAACAAAAAGCTTTTCCGATTTGCCTGAATGGGCGCTCAAAGAAGCTGCTTTACGCGATAAACCTAAAGTGGCAATGTTTTGCACCGGTGGTATTCGCTGCGAGAAATCTACTGCTTTTTTGCGATCGCAAGGCTTTAATGAAGTCTATCATCTCGAAGGCGGGATTTTAAAATATTTGGAAACGGTGCCGGAAGCAGAAAGTCGTTGGGAAGGTGAATGTTTTGTCTTTGATGAACGGGTTTCTGTTGTTCATGATTTAAAGCCTGGTAACTACGAACTTTGTCGCGGTTGTCGTCACCCGATTAGTCAGGAAGATAAAGCTTCTGAATTATTTGTACTTGGCGTGAGTTGTCCTCATTGTCATGACTCGAAAACTGAAACTAAAAAACAAGGCTTATCTGAGCGGCAGCGTCAAATTGAGTTGGCTAAGCGTCGCAACCAAGCACATATCGGCGCACACTATGATGCTAAGGAAAAAGCGGATAGTGCGATCGATTAATAGTATTAGGAATCTCAAAGAAACCGGGTTTCTCTGAAAGATCTGGCTTGGTGACGTGAAATCTAGAAAGAAACCCGGTTTCTGACTCTAAAACCTTCCTGATGACTAATGACTAATGACTAATGACTACTGACTAATGACTAATGACTAATGACTACTGACTAATGACTACTGACTAATGACTACTGACTAATCCTATAGCGGTTCTCAGAAAGATGAGGTATGCCCTATGCCCGGTTTGGCCTATGCCCACGGAGGCCTATGCCCTATGCCCTATGCCCTATGCCCAGTCGTACCTCACCTTTTTGAGAAAGGCTATATATGTCACCAACCTACCCAATTTTGTATTCCTTCCGCCGCTGTCCCTATGCTATGCGCGCGCGCTTGGCGCTGATGGTTAGCAATCGCGCGTGTGAGTTGCGGGAAGTTGTTTTACGAGACAAACCACAAGAAATGTTAGATGTATCTCCGAAAGGTACAGTGCCGATATTGATTGATGTTGACGGGCGGGTACTCGATCAAAGTATTGATATCATGTTGTGGGCATTGGGACAACATGATCCTCAAAAATGGTTGATGCCAGAACAAGGTTCTGTGACAGAAATGCTAGCACTAATTGCTCAATTTGATGATAGATTTAAATATCATCTCGACCGTTATAAATACCCTGAGCGTTACCCTGGTGTTGATGCTCAAGTGCATCGATATGAAGGTGCTTTATTTATCGCAAAACTCAATGCACAGTTAAGGGCGAACAAATATTTATTTGGTAATAGTGTAGCATTAGCTGATATGGCGATCGCACCTTTCGTCCGTCAATTCGCCCATACCGATACAGGTTGGTTCAACCAACAGCCTTGGATGCCTCTACAAGCTTGGTTAACAGCCTTCACAGACTCGGAAATCTACGCTAGTATTATGCACAAATACCCGAAATGGGAATCTGGCAATGCAGGCGTTGTTTTTGGGCGATCGTAATTACGTATTCTGATAAGCTGTCTCACATTTAATTTATAACTTAAACTCTTGTGGCGCGGGCATCCTGCCCGCGATCTAGCTTAAATTCAAATGCCAAATAGCCGATCGAATCCGGTGACATTAGAATTATACTATTACCCGCAATCAAGATGCAATGTTATTCTCGTCGCTCAGGCGTTAGTGTATTCTAATAGGTATTGTCAGGTTGAAATTATGATTGATGTTGGTTCGTTAGTTCGATCGCCCAAAAACGATATGGGAATCGGAAAAGTTGTCGAGGTATCACACCCCGATGCCGTAATTGAATATTTTTGCTCAGTAAAAAACCGCATCCGCAAAACTGTACCCCTCGGTTTGCTACAAGAAGCCCGACTTCAGCGCCAAACCCGCTGCTACCTCTGGAGCACAAGTCAGGAAAGATGGATAATTGGCCGAGTTTATGACTGGGATGAAGATAAATTAGAGTACGAAATTGACCTCCCCGATAGCCAAAGTTTGCAAGCTGTCGAAACCCAACTTTACGTGCGCTGCAATATCCCGATCGCCGATCCGATCGACATTTTAGCAGTCAAAGGTCAAGAAACGCCGTATTTTCACGATCGCCGATTGGCATTTGTCCAATCTGCGATCGAACAGCGTGCCGTCAGCCGTGGTATGACCGGATTAATCTCTGCGAACATAGACCTGTACCCGCACCAAGTTGAAGTCGTGCGGCGCGTCTTAGAAGACCCAATCGTGCGCTATTTATTGGCAGATGAAGCCGGATTAGGCAAAACAGTAGAAGCTGGGACAATTCTCCGCCAATTTCTACTGGACGATCCCAACGGGCGCGCTGTGGTTATCGCTCCCAAATACCTACTCGAACAGTGGCGGCAAGAATTAGAAAATAAATTCTATTTGTCTCATTTTGCTGACAGAGTGCAGCTTGTTTCTCTTACCGAAATCAATCAAATTAGCCGCAACGCTAACCTCGATTTTCTGATTGTTGATGAAGCACAGGATCTGGCGGCAATGGCTAATTCTGGCGATCGCAATCAGCAACAATCCTTTGAACTTTGCCAGAAACTCGCTCACAAAAGCAAAAACTTATTGTTATTATCAGCAGCGCCAGTCGTCGGCCGCGAGCAAGATTTTCTAACGATGTTGCACTTGTTAGATCCCACAACCTATCGTCTTGAAGATTTGGAAAATTTCAAGGAACGAGTACAAAGCCGTCACGAAATTGGTCGTACTTTACTGGATTTTCGAGAAACAACACAGCCTGCTGTTTTGCAAACAAAACTTGCTGAACTCCGCACTCTTTTTGCTAAAGATGATTATTTAATCGGATTAGCAAAGGAATTAGAAAAATGCTTGAAAACCGCAGATACTGAAGAAAAATCTCGCCTAATCCGAACTATTCGCACCCACGTTAGCGATACCTACCGCCTCCATCGCCGGATTCTCCGCAATCGCCGAGATGCGGTGGAAGATGTAATTTTCGATCGCGATACTGTCCCCAAAGCCGAGTACGATCTGAATGACGAACAGTGGTCAGCAATTCAAACTGTACTCGATAAATGGCGCGCTGCTGCTCCCAAATCTAGCGAATATCAGAGGATTTTTCTGCTATTTTTCCGCGCTTCCGGTACTTGGTTGAATGTTTTGGAACGGGTGATCAAAGCTCGTTTGCAGAAGAAATCAAGTCCAGAACTCGATCGCGATTTTGGACAAAGTGACACGGCGATTTTGACTCGAACTGCGCTGTTTTCCGAAGAAAGGGAACTTCTCGAAACCTTACTCAACACCGTGTCAAAGGTCGAGGAAGGGTTCGATCGACTGGGTTTGTTACGAATCGCAATTTTGCGATTTTTGGCAGTTGCTTTGAAGGTTCCGCGCGAGTATCACACCAATCCTCGCGATTTGCTCTCCAGAATTCAACAGCAAATTAAACGACCGATTCCGGGCGAGCGTTTCCCGAAAATTGTGATTTTTACCAGTTTTACGATAACTTGTCAAGAAATTGCGGAGAATTTATCTAAAATCTTTGGTAAAAAGGCGATCGCCAGCCATGACATGGCCAAGTCTGCGGATGATGTGGAGGATAGTCTGCATCGGTTTAAGACTGAACCGCATTGTTTTGTCTTGGTGTGCGATCGATCGGCAGAAACAGGCGTAAATCTGCAATTAACAGATTGGTTAGTCCACTTCGATGTACCGTGGTTTCCCAACCAGTTAGAACAAAGACTCAGCAGAGTCGATCGCATTGGTAGCAAAATGGGAGTCCAATTTTGTTTGTTTGCAGGCCCGGATATGCCCGACAGTCCCCACGAAGCTTGGTTTCAAGTCTTGAAAAACGGGTTTGACATCTTCAACAAATCTATTTCCAGCCTTCAGTTTTATGCTGACAAAAAGCTCATTCAACTTGAAGAAAAGTTGTTTACTGAAGGAGCAAAAGGCTTATCAAGCGAACTTGAATCGATTAAAACTGAAATCGAACAAGAGAAAATCAAAATCGATGAACAGTACGCTCTCGATGAAATAGACACACTCGATGACAGCGCATCTCAGTATTTTGAATCCCTCGACAACTGCGATGCAGGCCATAAAGAAATGCAGCGGGCGGCGGAAGGTTGGCTGTGTCAAGCTCTCCACTTCAAACAAGTCGAACATCCGAGTATCTCTGGTTTGATGCGCTATCAACCTACTCAAAAAACCTTAATTCCCTCCAAGGATTTGACAACTCGATTAGTTCCCTATTGTCAGCAATACGGTAGTTACAATCGGCGCATTGCTCATCAAAATACCGATGTGGTTCTTTACCGAACTGGCGAGGGATTAATTGATGCACTGGGCGCTTATGTTCGCTGGGACGATCGGGGTCAAGCTTTTGCGATGTGGCGCCACGATGAAAGTTGGGATGCTGCGGAAGGGAAGGAATGGTTTGGCTTCCAATTTAATTATTCAATCCAGACTGATGTGCAGCCTGCCGCTCTAGTTTTGCAAGCACAAAACATCGAAAATTACAACTTGAAAGCTTTGCAGCGCCGCGCCGATGCTCTGTTTCTGCCAACTTTTGAAACGGTGTATGTAGATGCTCGCAGCGAACAAATGTCTCTGGTAGAAGATGCGGAAGTTCTGGCAATTTTGCAGCGGGGTTATAAGGGGAAAGGCGGCCCGAATCGGGATTACAATTTGTCGAAAAATCGTACTTCGATGATTGACAGTTTTGTCGATCCGCTGGATTGGGATGATTTTTGTCAAAAGGGGCGGGTGGTATCTGAGGAATTGCTGCGCGGGCGTGAGGCTTTTGTCGAAATGTGCAATAATTCCGCTATCAGTGCTGCAATTCAACTTGAAAACCGGGTGAATCAATTGCAATTACGTTTGAATCGACTTTCTAAATCGGCACAACTTTTAGAATCGGTTTTGGCTGATGAAATCAGTACGGAAAGTGCGTTGAGTCAAGCGGTTTTAGCGGGAATTCGCCGCCCGCAGATAACTCTGGAGTCTGTGGGATTTATTGTGATTTCTGGGCGTGCTCCTGTGAAATCGGAGGATGAGGGATAATTTAGCTATAAATTCAAAAGAATACGCAGTCTTTCCTCTACCATTATTAATGTTGTTGGAGAGACTGTGCCCCACGGTTCAAAAAGTCTAAACCATCCTCTAAAGTGGTGTCCCAGAGCGATCGTTCTTCAAGTTCTTCTTGCCAAGCTTCGGGGTTATTGCGTAGAGCAATATAAGCTTGGTTTGCTGCTTCTAAAAACTGTTGTCTTCGGTATTGTTCGATTGCTTGTTCGAGAACTGCTTGGATTGATTTGCCAGAACTGGCAGATAGTTCTGCGAGGATTTTATAAAATGTATTGTCGATCGTAACTGTAGAAGTTTGATTCATGTTAGTTTTTTACTTGCTCCAACGTTACCCAACTATCATAGCTCGTATTGAAGACACATTTTTATCAAGCGACTCAATACAGATGACGACAACCCTTAACTTGACGGATGTTGTGCCTTCTAAACAAAAACTTTACAGCAGTGCAGGGATAAGTTCGTCTTGCGGGAAGATTGCACCTCGCTTTTCTAGTTCGTACTTTGCATCTTCATCAAGTCCGACATTGTTACCAAATCGAGCACTTTCTACTTTGGCGGTGCTCAGGTTTGTTGCCGTCAAATTAGCATTGTGCAAATTGGCATTGCTTAAATTAGCATTGCTTAAATTAGCATTGCTTAAATTGGCATTGCTCAAGTCTGCATCGCTCAAGTCTGCATCGCTCAACTCGGCAGTCCACAAGTCGGCATCGCTCAGGTTGGCACCGCTCAGGTTGGCAAAGATCAGGTTGGCAAAGATCAGGTTGGCACCGCGCAGGTTGACAGCGCTCAGATTGAAACCGTTCAGGTTGACACCGCTCAGTTTGGCACCGCTCAGGTTGATACCGCTCAGGTTGACACCGCGCAGGTCGGCACGGATCAGGTTGACACCGCTCAGGTTAGCACCGCTCAGGTTGACACCGCGCAGGTCGGCGCCACTTAAGTCAGCGCGACAAAGTTTTATGTTTGTTAGTTTAGCATTGCTTAAGTTAGCCGAACTCAGATCAGCACGACTCAAATCGGCATGATCTAAGTTTGCACCGCTGAGATTGAATCTACTCAATTTGCAGCCAACTGCTTTAACACTACTTAAATCAGCTCCTGCTAAATCTTCATCTGGATTTAGACCAGCCTGTTTCATCAATTCCGATAAATTATCTGTATCTGCTTCAAGGATTTGTTTGATGTCATTTGCAAGCGATTCAGACTCACTAGAGTTAGGAAGTTGCGATTGTCGTCCCTCAAATTTAGTCGGTTCAGACTCACTGGTATTAGGAATTTGCGATTGCGTCGTTCCACTCGCAATGACAGGATTATGTTTGAGTTCCGATTGCGTCGTTTCAGTCGCAATGACAGAATTATGTATTATCTGAGTCTGTCGCGCATAAAATTTAGTCAGTCGCTTTTCTTCGCTCCAAGCAACAAACGCAATTCCCCCAACTACACTTAACCCTACTGTCAAAGCTGGTGGATTTCCTCCTGTCAGCAACAGCATCCCCAACAAACCAACACCAACTTGAGCCGTTTGCTTTACTAAAGAATTTAATCCAGCTTCAGCTTCTTGATAAAGACTAATTTGTTTGCGGTTGACTAAAGTCATATCAAATATCTCCTAGGGATTATTTTTCAAATCTTTTAAATCTGCCCAAAATCGACCAATGATTCGACCTGCGAGAACTATCCACAACAAAAAATCAGAAGCTACAATAATGAAACAAGCATAACGAGATACACCCCAAGGGCTTTCTTGCAGACAAATATCGAAACCTGAAAAATCTTTACCGATAATAATTTCACCGATTAAACCGGGAAGCTTTAAAATAATACCGATCGCGATCGCATCCTGGATTGATCCATAAACTGTTCTCCCAAGTTTACCCATCAACGCATAGAACACCTGATCGACAATCTCTAAAACATTCATCACTACGTTTTGTATGAATGTACCCGATCGCGTACTGACTGGAGGAGATTGCTCTACAGCAGTTGGACTTGATTGGGATGCTGTCGGTGGCGGAGTTGGTGGGGGATTCGGTGGCGCAGTCATTACGGCACGGTATAAATTTATCTCAATCTCGATCGCACTTTATATATTTTATCACAATACACTTGGGTTAACAGGCTAATTGCTCAGGATGCACCGCACTTGATTGAGAAGCAACCTAGTCTTTGCGATCGCCTTCTCTGCGCTCGCAATGACAAAAAAGTTAATTCAAGCGTATTTACCTGTAACCGATCGCCCAAAACTGTGTAACGCTTCATTCTACTAAACATCCTCAAAAATCGCTCCCCGCTGCTGTAAATTCAGCTTCACATCCTCCGCAAGTCCGGCGTTATTCCCAAACCTCGCTGACTTGACATTCGCACCGCTGAAGTTAGCATTTGTTAAGTTCACTTCGATCAGATTTGCGCCGCTCAAATCTGCACCGCTGAAGTTAGCTAAAGCCAGACTGGCGCGGTACAAATCTGCGCCACTCAAATCGGCATTTCCTAGGAAAGCGCCACTCAAATCAGCACCGCCGAATTTGGCGTTTTGCAGGTTGGCGTCGCTGAAATCGGCATCGTTTAAGTTTGCACCCCGGAAGTTTGCCCGATCGAGCTTTGCACTGCTAAAATCAACTGCACTTAAACTCGTTCCCAGCAAGCTACCACCCGCGAAATCCTCTGCTGGATTGAGATTAGCGATTTTTGCCAGTTCGCCAAAATCATCGGTTTTAGCGGAAATAATGCGATCGACCATTTCCTGCAATTCCGATTCAGCCTGCGCGACAATTTCCACCTCAGGCTGTTCCACCGCAGGCAAATTGTAGGACAATAGCGCCCAACTGAGAGCCGGTTGGAGCTTATTTGCTAAATATACAGTCAAGACTCTTGCTAAAACCGAATGTTGATTTGGCGTAATATCATGCGGCCACAAACCCTCCGCATCTGTGAGATAAATATCTTCTTTCGCAACTTCAAAAGTCGCTGTAATCCGCAATGGTTTCGCGGGAAAATTTGCTATTTTAACACTTTTTAGCAAACCTTTTAATACTGGTTTGCCTCGTTTTAATGTAAAAATCCAAGCAGGCTTTGTATCGTCGCCGATTGTGGAAATGTCACAAAACGTGCAATCAGTTTCCTGTATTTTTTCCAAATTCTCGCTGTCTGAAACTTCCCGCAGACTTTCGGTTAACAAAACTTCTGTAGTGCTTTGGATTGGCGACAGTTTGAAATCTCCGACTAACTGACGCGATGCTACGGGAATTTCGCAGTTTTCCAGATTTAACTGGAGTGTCCCGCCTTGCAGACCAAATTTAACCCGGCCGCCGAGCAGAGGTTCCCAATGCTCGTTAAAATTGAGGCTCAAGTGAATGTCGAGCTGCTGGGTTTGGGCTGCAACCGATGGTAATGGAATTGCTTCTAATTGCATCCACAAGCAATCTGGGTATTTGTTGTGAGACTCTAGCGATCGCATATCGGGAGAAGTGCTGGCTCTGCCAGACTGTGATGGAGATTTTGACGAGTGCTTCATTTCTAATTTATCATAATCCGGCAATTTTTTATATGTGATGATTGTGATAATTTCTCATTGGTTGGTGATGTGCGCGGGCGGGCGCTATGTTGATTGGTTGGTGATGTCGGCGTGGCGCCCGTTACATTAAATTGTTGAGGAGTTCGTCGATCGCACTTTTGGATTATATCATCAAAGGCGATCGCACTCTTCACCTTTACTCACGTATTTGCGCCGGAAATACCGTAGATAAATCGAGAGACAACTCTGGAAAACCTGGAATTACCACAAACTCATTCGGCAAAACCACTCGTTTCACTCGATAATCGAAACCACCTGTTTGTTTCTGATAAGGTTCGCTGTACATTTCCAGTTGAGGCTCTACCAAATTAAATATCCAATAATCAGCAATCCCAGATTCAGCGTAGAGAGATAACTTGGTTCTCTGATCGTACTTCAAAGTAGAATCAGAAACCTCAATTACCAAAAATATATCAGCATTTTCCGGGTGAGAAGATACATAATTGTCAGAACGATGGCGGGCAATCACCACATCAGGTTCTGGTTCGCTATCAGTAGGCAAAATAATCGGTTCCTGACCGCGCACGCAAGCACGTCTTGCCATCAACACGTACAATTCTCCAAATAACAGCGAGTTACAAACCGAGTGAAGCCTACCTTTAGCAGCCATTTTGATAATTTCTCCGCGAATCAATTCAAATCGAGCGTCGGATTCAAAAAATCCCAGTTCTGCCAAACGGTGATATTCCGTGATCGAGAATCGTTTTGCAGTTACGGCAGTCATAGCTTTTATTCCTCTCTACAATTACCAACATTCCCATTCTACTCGAAAATCCCGCCCCGCGTCCTCAACTCAATTTTCACCCCTTCCGAAATCCCCAAACAACCAATAAACCTCGCGTTTTCCACTACCACATTTTTTAAATCAGCGCGGCTCAAATCAGCACCGTTTAAATTTGCACCGCTCAAATCAACACCGCTCAAATCAGCATTTTTGAAATCAGTATTTGTCAAATTTGCATTTACCAAAAGCGCATTCGGCAAATAAGCACTGCTCAAATTTGCGCCAGTTAAATTTGCACCACTCAAATTTGCCCTCGGCAGCTTGGTTCGCAAATCTGCACCGCTCAAATTGGCGCTGCTGAGTTCAGCATCGCGCAAATTAGCATTGCACAAAGTAGCATTAATTAAAATAGCAGAACTCAGCAAAGCACCGCTGAGATCTGCCAAGGTTAAATCTACGCCCTGGAGGTTGGTTTCGCGTAAATCCGCGCCGTTAAAATCAGCGTAGTGCAAGTCAAAACCGCTTAAATCAGCTCCGGCAAAATCCTCGACTGGATTCAAACCAACTGTTTCTGCAAGTTGGAGAAAATTATTATTTTTATCGGTTAAAAACAGTTCCCGCACGATCGCCAATTGCTGCTTTCGGTACTCGTCGGCCTTCTCATAATCCGCTAAATACTTGTAAGCCAGCTTCAAACTCTTCAGGGAATTGCGTTCAATACGATCGTCCTTATGAGCACGCGCGATCGACAATTGCTGCTGATAACACTCGATCGCACCGGGCAAATCGCCATTCCCATCGCAAGCTAGGGCCAAATTCCCCAAAGCTTCCAACTCCCCGCGAGAGTCGCCCGTTTCCCGCGCGATCGCCAAACGCTGCTGCTGGTAATCAATAGCACCAGAAAAATCTTCAAGGGCACAGCAAGTATTGCCCAGATTTCCCAAAGCATTCGCCTCGCCCCGGCGATCGCCAATTTCCCGCGCTAACACCAAATGCTGCTGATAACAGTCGATCGCGCGATCGTAATTTCCCAGCGCCTCGTAAGCAACACCCATATTACCAAGCGCCGCGCCCGATCGGCGTTGATCGTCAATTTCCCGATATAGGGCCAGCGCTTGCTGCCAAGAATCCAGCGCCGCCTCAAATTGGTGCGCCTGATATTGCGAAATCCCCTGTTTGATTAGCTCGCTAGCTTGTTCAGTCATACTGTCAAAATTAGTTAATAACTCAAATTGATAGTAATCGACTTGAAGGGGTAATTGGTAATCGGTAATTGGTAATTGCTAATCAGTAATCGGTATCGATCCCACTCTCCCACTCTTTACCCTGAGCGAAGCCGAAGGGCCATCTCCCGATGCTCCCGCATCCGTATTTACAAGTCCGTGCCCAAAAAAAAGACAAAAAAAGAGAGAGCTACCGAAGTAACTCTCTCTGCCATCAGGGTGCATCTACGTAACACAATATAACACGATAGCAGTGAGGGGTGATACCCCCAAGTGTGAAGTTCTTGTCAAGAAATGTCTATTTAATTGTAAAGTTACCATGAAGCGGAAAAGGCAGATCGCGCGGCGGACTCAGGAAAAACCGATCGCCCGCCGCTCTATCCGCTACAAAAAACCCCTTAACGAATGCTTGGCCTTAACCGTTAAGCTTGGCTGCCAGCAACTCATTGGTCACTTTCGGATCGGCCCTGCCGCCCGTTTCCTTCATCACCTTACCGACGAAAAAGCCCAGCAGCTTAGTTTTGCCAGCCCGGTACTGTTCGAGCTCCTTGGGATTGGCGGCTAATACTGCATCGATCGCGCGATCGATCGCCCCAGTATCCGAAATTTGAATCAAACCCTTACTCTCAACCAACTGCTGAGGCGAACCACCGTTGGCCAGCAACTCCGGCAAAATATCCTTAGCGATTTTGCCACTGATCGTGCCAGCATCAATTAGCGCCAGCAATTCGGCCAAATCCTGCGGTTGGAACGGAATTTCTGCGATCGCCAGTTTCTCATTTTTCAGATAAGCAGTGATATCGCCCATCACCCAATTCGCAGCTTGTTTAGTAGCAGCACCCGCGGCGATCGCCCTTTCAAAATACTCCGCCACCGCTTTGTCGTCAGTCAAAACCCGCGTGTCGTAGGGAGAAAGAGCGAGATTAGTTTCGTAGCGATGGCGCTTTTGGGCCGGCAATTCCGGCAGTTGAGCTTTCCAATCCCGTAATTGATCTGCCGAAACTTCGATCGGAGGCAAATCCGGTTCCGGGAAATAGCGGTAATCGCTCGCACCTTCCTTGAGTCGCATACTGAAAGTACACTGCTTGTTTTCATCCCAAAGCCGCGTTTCTTGGACGATGGTTTCGCCATTTTCGATAGCTTGAGTTTGCCGCTCAATCTCGTAATCGATCGCCCGTTCGATCGCATTAAAAGAGTTCATATTTTTAATTTCCACCTTAGTGCCGAACTCTTTTCGGCCAACCGGGCGCACCGAAATATTCACGTCGCACCGCAGGGAACCTTCCTGCATATTCCCGTCGCCAACACCGATGTAGCGGATAATCCGGCGGATTTCTTGACCGTATTCGGCAGCTTCCGCGCCCGATCGCAAATCCGGTTCCGAAACAATTTCAATTAAAGGCACGCCGGCGCGGTTATAATCCACCATTGAATAGGTAGAACCGCTGAGGCGATCGCTACCGCCGTGAACCAATTTCCCTGCATCTTCCTCCATGTGTAAGCGAGTGATTCCGATTTGTTTTTTAGTAGAATTGCCCGCTTCGTCCACCAGTTCAATTTCTATTGAACCGTGAATGGCGATCGGCAAATCGAACTGAGAAATTTGATAATTTTTCGGCAAATCGGGATAGAAATATTGCTTGCGGTCAAACTTACTGTAAGGTGCAATTTGACAGTTGAGAGCGAGTCCTGCTTTCACCGCATATTCCAGGACTTTTTCATTTAATACTGGCAGCACTCCCGGCATTCCCATACAAATTGGGTCAATGTTAGTATTTGGAGCATTGCCAAATTCTGTAGAAGAACTGGAGAAAATTTTAGTATTCGTACTCAATTGACAGTGAGTTTCGAGACCGATAACAGCTTCGTACTGAGTTTTAACTGATGTAGCAGCAGTCATACGCGACCTATAAAGATTGAATAACTTTACATTTTATTTTAGCTTTTTATTGACGAACTGGCTTGAGATTATTTGTAGGGGGTTGGGACAGTTTCATTAGTGTCAACCAGAGTGAAACCTTTAACAAATCTCTCTGATACCCTAGTCTCTATTCCGTCGCATCCCAAAAAGACCCAGTTAGAGGCTCTTGTACCCCGGTTGGGAAGGGATTAGGGGGATCTGCGACCATTTCCCCGACTTGCGCCAAATAATTCACCTTTCTGGTTGCTTGTGGGCCATCAAGCTTCTCCTGCTGGAGATTGGCACACCCAACGCCTGCGCTACAGATTCGAGAGAACCGACACCCCGATCCCCGCCGATATTCTTTCGATCGCCCGAAACCACAACCCTGTGCAAAAATATACTCAACGCCCGATTTCGCCCGATCTCGTCCGCAGGCTTGCCCAGGATACTTTTTCCTCGATCGACTGAAATTGCCGATCGGCAGGCCAAACCCTAATGCCTGCCATCTTTAATAGCGCCGCCCGCCTCCAACGACCGGCTCCGCGCACCCATAAAAAATTTCAAATGTATAATTTAATAGGAATTTACATATTTTTAGTTTTTTATTTTTAATTTTTAATTTACCAATAAATAGTTTCCCAAGTGTCAAAATTATGAATGAAACTCCACTGGAAAGTGACGCACTGTTTCAGAACAGCATCAGTGAACTAGAGCAGGCAGAATCTGCTCTCGAACTTGCTTGGGACGAATTCGAAAAACAAACAGCAAAAACTATTGCTCAGATAGCCAAAGCCGACCAAGCAAACGCACAGGAGATCAGCGAGGGATTTGCCAAAGCCAAGCAACTGCGCCAGCAACTTCAAACTAAAATAAAACAAGCCAACTCGCGGCGGGAATTTCACTTAGAAAACTCGCCATTGGCAGTTATAGAGTGGGATAGGGAAGGTCGGGTAGTGCGGTGGTCGCCAATGGCCGAACAAATATTTGGCTGGAGTGCAGCAGAAGTAATCGGCAAATACTGGCACGAATTCTCAATAGTTTATCCAGAAGACTTCGATCGAGTGTATGAAATCACAAATCAACTGTTACAGAACAAAGAACCCCGCACCGTTTCCTGCAACCGCAACTATACCAAAGATGGCTCGGTAATTTACTGCGAATGGTACAATTCTGCACTCATTGATGAATCTGGAACATTAGTTTCAAGTTTCTCTTTTGCTAGAGACATAACCGAACACCACCGCACTCAACAAGAACTTCACCAGCGCGAACAGGAATTTAGCGCACTAGCCGAAAATTCTACCGATATCATAGCGCGGTTCGACCGACAACTGCGCCACCTTTACGTCAACAAAGAAATCGAACGAGCCACCGGAAAACCCCCCTCAGAATTTATCGGCAAAAGTAACAAAGAATTAGGAACTTCCCCCGATATTTGCAACCTGTGGGACGAAGCCTGTGTCAAAGTTTTCCGCGTTGGGAAACAAGAAACTATCGAATTTGATTTTCCCACTCCCGACGGGATAACATACTATCAATGTCGAATTATTCCAGAATTTGCTAAGGATAATTCAGTAGAAACAGTTTTAGCGATCGCCCGCGACATCACAGAAATCAAACAAGTCGAAGCTCAGTTGCGCGAAAGCGAAGCTCGATTTAGGCGCATAGTTGATTCTAACATGATCGGGATTATTTTTTGGAACATTAACGGCGAGATAACCGATGCCAATCAGGCTTTTTTAAACCTAGTAGGGCACACGCGAGACGATTTGTTTTCCCAAAAAATTGGCTGGCAAAAAATGACACCGCCAGAGTACCGCAGCCTCGATGAAGAAAAACTTGCAGAAGTGGCAGCTAACAAC
Organism: Microcoleus sp. A6-C6; assembly: GCF_036705955.1. Taxonomy (NCBI): domain Bacteria; kingdom Bacillati; phylum Cyanobacteriota; class Cyanophyceae; order Oscillatoriales; family Microcoleaceae; genus Microcoleus; species Microcoleus sp. A6-C6. Next base: position 53,687 of record NZ_JAUBVR010000025.1, read on the forward strand.
ATAAACACCCCTTTTGAAAAAGAATTCATCCGAGCCGACGGTAGCCGCGTTCCGGTGCTGCTAGGCTCTGCATTGTTAGAAGGTTCGCAGGAATTAGGGGTGAGTTTTGTGCTGGACGTGACCGATCGCAAACAAGCCGAATTTGAACTGCAAAAACAGCAAGAACTTTTAGAAAGCATCATTAAAACTATCCCCAATTTTCTGTATATATACGACACAGAAGCACAGCAAAATATCTATGTAAATGTAGCAGTCACAGCGATGTTGGGATACACTCCCCAAGAATTGCAAGATAGGGGTACAGAAGCTATATCTAGCTTAATTTACCCGGATGATATGCCGAAGTTAATTGCAGGTATGCAGCGGCTGGAAAACAGCACAAACCCCCACGAAACCGATGACGTAGACTACAGGATAAAACACAAAAATGGAGAATGGCGCTGGGTTCACGATCGATCGACCATCTTCAAAAGAACTCCCGATGGCAAAATGAAGGAAGTAATCGGTTCCGTACTCGACATTACCGATCGCAAACAAGCCGAAGAATCCTTAAAACAGCAAAACGAATTGCTGCAAACAATCTTCGACAACGTGCCAGTCATGCTGACATCCTTAGATGCCCAGGGTGAATTAATCTTGGTAAACCGCCACTGGGAACAAGTGCTCGGCTGGAGTTTTGCAGAAACCAAAAACCGCGATATGTTGACAGAATTTTATCCTGAGCCGGAATACCGCCAATACGTCTTGGACTTCCTGCAAGCAGCAACTCAGAAGTGGGGCGACTTCAAAATTAAAGTTAGAGACGGGCGAATTATCGACACTACTTGGGCAAATGTTCGCCTCTCCGACGGCACACTTATCAGCATCGGTCAAGATATCAGCGACCGCAAGCGAGCCGAAGCGGAACTCAAGCAGCTCAACGAAACTTTAGAAACTCAAGTAGCCCTGCGTACCGCCGAATTAGAGACTTTTTTTGATGCTTTACCCGATCTCATTTTTGTGGTAGAACGTGAGAATATGCGCTTCTCTTTTGTCAACTGGCCTATTGCCGAATTTTCCGGCTTCGACAGCAGGCAGCAGATGCAGGGCAAAACTATTTATGAATGCTATCCAAGGCCACTTGCAGAACGATTTTACTTGGAAAATATGCAAGTATTTGTATCCGGCGAGACGATTCATTTTCAGGAAAATTTTGTGGTTTCTGGCGATAGTGTTTATTTCGACACTTTTAAAATTCCTCTCAGGAATCTCGACGGCGAGGTTTATGCTTTAATTGCCACTGCTCGCAATATCACTGAGTTGGTAAAGACGAAACAAGCTTTATCGGAACGCACGGAGCAATTAGAGGCTGCCAATCAAGAATTAGAATCTTTTTGCTATTCTGTTTCCCACGACCTCCGCGCTCCTTTGCGCCATATTTCAGGTTTTGTTAATGCTTTGAAACAGCGGTTAGAATCAACTGAGGTCTTGAACGATCCTAAAATTGGTCACTACATCGAAGTAATTGATGACAGCAGCGAAAAAATGAGCTTGTTGATTGACGGTTTGCTCGATCTTTCCCGCGTGGGCCGCACCGAGTTAATCCAAATCCCGATCAATCTCACCCGTTTGGTGCAAACTGCGATTAAATTGACTAAACCCCGAACAGCCGCAGAGCCGACCCCAACTCCTGACAGCGTTGAATTTGTCGTGGGAGATTTGCCGGCGGTGATGGGAGATCCAACCTTGCTGCAACAGGTGTTCAGCAACTTGATCGACAACGCTGTCAAGTTCAGCCGCGGACGCACTCCGGCTATAATAGTGATTGATGCTTTACCTGACGGAACTATTTTTGTCAAGGATAACGGGGTAGGTTTTTCGATGGAATATGCCGATCGGCTGTTTGCAGCATTTGTGCGGCTGCACTCCCAGAGAGAATTTGAAGGTACGGGCATCGGTTTGGCGATCGTCCAGCGGATTATTCACCGCCACGGCGGCACGATTTGGGCGACGAGCGTACCTAGTCAAGGAGCGACATTCTACTTTAAACTAAGCAAATAATCTCAAACGGTAATATAAATTCGCAACTTGCCAGTATAGTCATAAATGCAGAATTTGGAACTATTATAAAGTTAAAGAAGTCACACTATGTTCTGCAATCCCTCGGTTGCGAGGATCAAATAAATGTGTTGAGAGCCGATCGAAAATATTTATAAAGATAACTAAAAAAAACGAGTGAGACTTACTCAGACTTCCTTTGAGAAATGAATAGATTTAGCAAAATAAACCACCTTCAAAAACTCCATAATTCCGTATGTTAGATCACGAACAGACCAATTATTTACTGAACCTGGTAGCGGAATCAACATTAAACTTGTTGATTGTCGAAGACATGGCAGAAGATATGGAATTAATAGTGCTAGCCTTAGAATCGGGGGGAGTAAATTTTAATTGCGACACTGCCGAAACAGCAACAGAATGCAGACAACTGCTGCAAAATTGCCAGTACGATGCTGTGCTGTCAGATTACCGCCTCCCAGGTTTCAACGGTTTAGAAGTGTTGAAATTAATGCAGGAATTAGGGCAAGACATACCCTTGATTTTAGTAACGGGAAGTTTGGGAGAAGAAGCCGCAGTTGAGTGCATCAAAGCCGGAATGACCGATTTCGTATTAAAAGGGCGGCTGTTTAGGTTGCCAACAGTATTAGAACGATCGCTCCAAGAATACAAAATGCGTCGCCAGCAACAAGAAGCGATCGCCCAAATTCAGCGGCAAGCGACTCGTGAGGCGATCATTAACCGCATCGTCCAAGCCATGCGCGAAACCCTGGTACTCGACGAAGTGCTGCAAACCACCGCCGACCAACTGCACGAAGCTCTCGAAATCAGCGGCTGTACGATCTTGCAGCCAGATGCCACAGGCGGCATCATAGTTCGCTACATCAGCTCATCAGCAGACAAACAACGACTCATCGGGCTAAATTGCGAATTTGCCCAACACTACCGAACATCCCTCGCGGCCGGAGAAACCCTCGTCCTCGATGAGTTATCGACTCTGTGCCCGTCCCTGCAAGCATCAGCAGAGTTTGTAGGGTTTCGCGCAGTGGTGATCGCACCGCTGCTTTACCAGCAGTCATTTTTGGGAGGAATTGGTCTCTATCAGTGCGATCGCGCGCGCTCTTGGAGCGCCGAAGAACTATCGCTAGTCAAAGCCATAGCGGATCAATGTGCGATCGCGATCCACCAAGCCGAACTCTACCAACAAGCCCAAACCGAACTCGCAGAACGCAAGCGCGCTGAAGCAGAAGTCCGCGGCATCCAGCAGCAGCTAGCCACAATGGCAGCCAACATTCCCGGCTCAGTCTACCGCGTCGTAATACATCCAGACGACACAATGTCTATGCCCTACGTCAGTCCGGGCGTGCGCGAAGTAACTGGGATTGAGGCCGAAGAAGTAAAGGCGCGTCCAGAACTGTTGACCGAAATCATTCATCCCGACGACAAAAGCTTGTTTAACAGCAGCGTAGCAGCATCGAGTGCCAGTCTCCAGCCCTGCGATCGCCAGTACCGGATCGTTCTGAGATCTGGTGAGGTCAAGTGGGTGCAAGATAGCGCCAGATTTTCCAAAAACGAAAACGGTGACATAATTATCGACGGAGTAGCCCTCGACATCAGCGGACGCAAACTTGCCGAATCAGCGCTACGGGAAAGCGAACAGCGCTTTCGATCGCTGATTGAAAACGCCACAGACATCACGATCATTATCGACGGCAAGGGCATCTTCCGCTACATCAGCCCTTCCGTCAAGCGAATTTTAGGCTACGCACCCCACCACGCGATCGGGCGTAGCGCCCTAGGGACAGTTCACCCAGACGACTGCGCCGCGATCGCCCAAACCCTCCACAAAGCCCTTGAAAACCCCAAAAGAAGCCAGTCCCCAGTTGAGTATCGAGTCCGCCACCGCAACGGTTCCTGGTGTTATGTAGAAGCTGTAGCTACCAACTTGCTGCACGATCCGGCAGTCAATGGCATCGTGATCAACTGCCATGACATCACTCAGCGCAAACTCGCCGAAGAACAACTGCTGCACGACGCTTTTCACGACTCCCTCACGGGATTGCCAAACCGATCGCTGTTTAGCGCTCGCCTGGAACACTCTCTGAGGCTGGCAAAACGGCGCAAAGACTACTTGTTTGCCGTGCTGTTTCTGGATTTAGATCGATTTAAAGTAGTCAACGATTCCCTCGGCCACACGATCGGCGATCAACTGCTAATTGCGATCGCGCGGCGTCTGGAAACTTGTCTCAGAGTCGGAGATACAGTCGCCCGCCTCGGAGGAGACGAGTTCGTGCTTTTACTCGAAGACATCGACGGCATAAATGAAGCTACCAGCATTGTCAACCGCCTGCAACAGAAAATCACCTCCCCCATCCTGCTAGACGGACACGAAGTATTTATCACCGCTAGCATCGGCATTACTTTGAGTTCTGATGAATACCTGGAACCGACAAACCTGCTGCGCGACGCCGACACCGCCATGTACCGCGCCAAACAACTCGGCCGAGCCCGACACGAAGTTTTCAACAGTTCCATGCACGCCCACGCTTTGCGACTGTTGCAGCTAGAAAATGACTTGCGGCGGGCGATCGAATCAATTAGAGACCAAGCCATAGAACAAGAATCTACTCCATGCGCGCGATCGACCTTACCTCCCTTATCCGCAGCCCCCCAGTTTATCATTCACTATCAGCCGATCGTGTCGATCGCCAATAACACAATTACCGGTTTCGAGGCTCTAGTGCGCTGGCAGCATCCAGAACGCGGCTTAATTTCCCCAGTCGAATTTATTCCCATCGCCGAAGAAACCGGATTGATCGTAGCCCTCGGCCGCTGGGTACTGCGCACAGCTTGCCAGCAAATCCGTGAGTGGCAGCAACTATTTCAAAATAACCCGCCTTTGAGTGTCAGCGTCAACCTTTCAGTCAAACAGTTTTCTCAGCCAGATTTAATCGAATATATCGATCAAGTTCTCGAAGAAAGTCACCTCGACGGTAGCAGTTTAAAACTAGAAATTACCGAAAGCGTACTCATAGAAAATTCCGAATCAGTAACAGCAATGCTAGTGCAGCTTAGATCCAGAAACATACATTTGTGCATTGACGACTTCGGCACCGGATATTCATCCCTATCCTACCTGCACCGCTTCCCCACCAATACCTTAAAAATAGACCGCTCTTTTGTCAGCAGAATGGGAGGCGAGTTCGACCTCGGTAAAGGAAGCATTGATCCCACAGAAATTGTGCGATCGATCGTTACTTTATCCCACAATTTAGGCATGGATGTAGTAGCCGAAGGAGTCGAAGAAGCCTCGCAACTATCTATACTCAAAGGATTAAAATGCGAGTTCGCCCAAGGATTCTTTTTCTCAAAGCCAGTAGACTCTCAAACAGCAGCAGGTCTCATCCGACAGCAAGCAGAAAATCAGAATTTGCTGACATTTAGTTTGTGAGAAAAAGGCTATTGAAAAAACATGGCACTTTGTGGGCCCCGTTTCAGCATAAAATCTTAAAATATTTTAAAGCTGTCCCTAACTCTAGCGTCAGTTAATAACTACGGCATCGAAATCATTATGGCTATTGGCTACCTCGCCCTCGTTCTCCACGCCCACCTGCCTTTTGTCCGCCACCCCGAAAGCGACTACGTTTTAGAAGAAGAATGGCTGTTTGAGGCGATCGCAGAAACCTATATTCCCTTGCTGCAAGTCTTTGAAGGGCTAAAACGCGACGGCATCGACTTTAAGATTACCATGAGCATGACACCGCCATTGGTGTCAATGCTGCGCGACCCCTTGCTGCAAGACCGTTTCGACGACCACTTGGCCAAACTCGAAGAACTAGCGGATCTTGAAATTGAACACCACAGCGGCAACGGTCATCTCCGCTATTTAGCCGAACATTACGCCGCCCACTTCTCTCAAGTTCGCAATTATTGGGAAAAGTGCGATCGAGATTTAGTAAAAGCCTTCAAAAAATTCCAAGATAGCAACAACCTCGAAATCATGACCTGCGGGGCCACCCACGGCTACTTACCGCTAATGAAAATGTACCCAGAGGCAGTTTGGGCGCAAATACAAGTAGCCTGCGAAAGCTACGAACAAAACTTCGGCCGCCGACCAAAAGGTATTTGGCTGCCCGAATGCGCCTATTACGAGGGCTTAGAGAGGATGTTAGCCGATGCCGGTCTCCGCTACTTTCTCACAGACGGTCACGGCATCCTCTACGCCCGCCCGCGTCCCCGCTACGGTAGCTACGCCCCAATTTTCACCGAATGCGGAGTCGCAGCATTTGGTCGGGATCACGAATCATCGCAGCAAGTTTGGTCTTCCGAAGTCGGCTATCCCGGCGCGGCCGAATACCGAGAATTCTACAAAGATTTGGGTTGGGAAGCCGACTACGACTACATCAAACCCTACATCATGCCTAACGGCCAGCGCAAAAACACCGGGATTAAATATCACAAAATCACCGGTCGCGGATTAGGTTTAGGCGACAAACAGTTATACGATCCCTACTGGGCAAGGGAAAAAACAGCCGAACACGCTAGCAACTTTGCTTTCAACCGGGAACGGCAAGTCGAACACCTCAACGGGATTATGCAGCGTCCCCCGATTATTGTATCGCCCTACGACGCGGAACTTTTCGGTCATTGGTGGTATGAAGGCCCTTGGTTCTTAGATTACTTATTCCGCAAGAGTTGGTACGACCAAAATACCTACGAAATGACGCACTTAGCCGATTATTTGCGAGGAAATCCGACTCAACAAGTGTGCCGTCCATCTCAGTCTAGTTGGGGTTTCCGGGGTTTCCACGAGTATTGGCTGAATGATACTAATGCTTGGATTTATCCGCATTTGCACAAGGCTGCGGAACGGATGATTGAGTTGGGGAACATGGAAGCAGAGGACGAGTTGCAGTTGCGGGCTTTGAATCAGGCCGCGCGGGAAGTGTTGTTAGCTCAATCGTCTGACTGGGCGTTTATCATGCGTACAGGGACGATGGTGCCTTATGCGGTGCGGCGGACGCGATCACACTTAATGCGCTTTCACAAGTTGTACGATGAAGTGAAAGAAGGTAAGGTCGATTCCGGTTGGTTGGAAAAGGTTCAGGAGATCGACAATATCTTCCCTGAGATTAATTATCGCGTTTATCGATCGCTCTAAGCAAACTTCGAGTCAATTTTCGACAGATTAAAACCCGCACTGGCGGGTTTTTTATTTAGTCCTGTTCTGGCGGGCTGAAAATCTCCGTATTTTAGTTGTGTTTGGCGATCGTTGGAAATCATGGCGTAAAATTGTAAACTGCGATCGGCTTTTACAAACTTTATTCAATATATAGCGGTTCTCAAAAAAGTGAGGTATGCCCTATGCCCTATGCCCTATGCCCTATGCCCTATGCCCAAATAATAAAAAACCGCCCCCCACGCAGAAGTTAACAATTAATTTAATTTAACCGTTACGCGGGGAAGGTTTATAACAGTTATCAGTTGCGTTGAGACGGGTTTATCAAGGTTATCGATGGGTGACAAAATTCATCGGTGAACCCACCTCTACAAATTCTACTAATTCATAATGTAAAAGCATTAACATTGTGGCTGCAATTGTCTCCATTGCATAAGTTGTACCATCTTGATGAGAAAATTCTACCTCAAAAGCACTGCCCTCGAATTCCATCACCACTGTTCCTACTTGTCCTTTATATAATTTAATGCTTTCTTTTGTTTCAAAATGGGTTGCTTCTAAGTCTTCAGTTAAAGCAACAATATCTAGGTCTTTAATTGTTTTCATTATTTTTACCTCACTTTTTGATGGGATAACAATTTGTTAATTTAGGGAAATTTTCACCTGTTCGGATGCTCCAAGCTGCTAGAATCAGAGATTCACATACTTCGGTTTGAAGCCAGAATTTCATGTTGTAATGTGTTCCGTATTCATTGGTTTTCCGAATAATAACATCTTCGTTGATAGCAGCTTGTTTTACAGCCTGTTTGAGCGGTTCAGCATTTTCTAGGGTAATGCCTAATTTGCTGGCAAACAAAATAGCTTTATTTTTTCCCTGTTCGTGATTTAGATTTAGAGAATATTCTTCTATTTTATTGCCTAAATCTGCTAGATGACCATTAGGCAGTTTCACTATGAATATTTTTTTAATAACACTATAGAATAATATTCTATGATCATCGATTTTTACTCATTTTTCAACCATGCAGGGGCGGGTTCACCGAGCTATTTGACACCCACTGACAAATGATAAAAACCCGCCCCACCCAGAAGTTAACAATTAATTTAATTTAACCGTTACGAGGAGAAGGTTTATAACAGTTATCAGTTGGGTTGAGGCGGGTTTATGAATGTTATCGATGGGTGACAAAATTTATCATTGCGGTAGCCGGCTGCTCAAAACTTGGCTGAGCTTTCAACCGCTACTGCAAAAACTTGTAATATTAATCATGGCACTATTTGGCTGAATCTGGCGATCGTCGCGATCGAGGACTCGCGCCCCAAAACTCACACCAGGTCAAAAAAGAATACAACTGCTTTGCCCGTGCTGCAAACCCTTAATTCATCAGTCATTCCCAATTCTACAATCTTTAATCTAACATCGTATCACTTGATCTGGGTGCAGGTGGCTCACCTTACCGCTGCTTAATAAAAATTAAATTTGAATTTTCAAGGGCTGGGTATCTCAAAAATGTAAGTTATTTGACAACAGTCTGTGAAAAAATTTGCTATTGATAGAATAAGCCCGCAAAATTGCGATCCACGCCAAGAGGGTAATTGAAGCATCTCTGGTTCATCGAGGGCAGCAACGTCAGTCGATTTGAGATTTACTCCACAGATTTATCTGGGAGCTTGAACAGGAGTCTCAAATTTTGGGTTCGACTCTCCCATGAGCGTCGGCTGCTTGTACCTATTTTTGGGTAATGTCAAGTGTTTTTGGCTTTTTCGGACGCGATCGACCTTTGACCAAAATAATACTTCTGGAGGATGACATGAGCTATACATTTGAAATCCTGGGCGTATCTCCAACTTTAACGTTTTTTAACCAACAGCAAGAATTACTGCAACAAAAGCAGCCGTCCGGTGTAGAATATTTGGGAAACCGGAAGTGTACTCTCGATTCGTTTGTGACATCCGTAGAGATAGTTTCTCCCTATCGTGGCTGGGATGTCGATCGAGTCGTAAACACCGTGATTAGTTTCTGGATGAACAACTCGGAGAGCATCCAGTATTGGAAGGATAGGCTACAGGATGCCGGCACCGAAAACTTGTTAGTCGCCAGAGTAGGCGATATCAAGTCTTTGCAAGCCGCATTTGAATCGCTGTTGGGCGAATAGGAAGGAAGCATCTCATTTTCGTAAAAAGCATTTTTTTGTTTGAGTGCGATCGTTCCCGGTCGCTTATTACAATACGCGATCGGGGACAGCACTATCAAAGCAAAATTGAGATGCTCCCAATCAGAAAATTGGGAATTGGGAAAAACTCGATCGACAATCGCTAAAATCAACTCAAATTTCTATTCCCAATTCCCGATTTCCCATTCCCAATTCCCAATTCCCAATTCCCAATTCCCAATTCCCAATTCCCAATTCCCAATTCCTATGTCTCGTTCAAAAGCCCTGCAATCTTATATTTTTCTCCGCTTACTCCTCGCACCGCTAATGTTGTGGACAATCACCACAGCAGTATTTTTGCTGCTGCGAGCCACTCCGGGCGACCCCATAGATGCGATTCTCGGCTCACGAGCTCCCGCAGCCGCCAAAGCAGCAATGCGAACCCAACTCGGCCTCGATGCACCGCTGTGGCAACAATATCTCAAATACATGAAAGACTTGTTGGGCTTAGACTTAGGAACCTCCATCACTACTCGCGGACAAACCGTTTGGCAAATTATCGGAGACTATTTCCCCGCCACAGTGGAATTAGCAGTTTGTAGCATGGCCATAGCTTTAATTGTCGGCATCAGTATCGGTTCCCTGGCAGCATCGCGCCCCAATACTATTTTCGATGCTGCTGGCCGTTTGTTTGGCATTATTACTTACTCGCTGCCGGCTTTTTGGGCCGGCATGGTTTTACAATTAATTTTCTCGGTGCAGTTGGGCTGGTTTCCCTTGGGAACTCGCTTTCCGGTGACATTCCCAGCCCCCCAAGGCTACACGGGACTTTACACTATAGACAGTCTTCTGAGCGCTAATCTTGGTCAGTTTTTCACAAGTTTGCATTATTTGGCACTCCCAAGTTTGACGCTGGGCATTCTTTTGAGTGGCATTTTTGAGCGAATTGTTAGGGTAAATCTGAAGCAAACTTTGCAAGCAGATTATGTTGAAGCAGCTAGAGCTCGCGGCATTCCTGAATTGCAGATTTTATGGGCTCATGCTCTGAAAAATGCGCTAATTCCAGTGATTACTGTCTTAGGATTAACTTTTGCTGCTCTGTTGGGTGGTGCTATTTTAACTGAGGTTACTTTTTCTTGGCCGGGGCTGGCAAATCGACTGTACGAAGCGATTAGCTTGCGTGATTATCCAACAGTACAAGGTATTGTGGTATTTTTTGCGGGAATTGTGGTAATTGCTAGTATTGCAATTGATGTTTTGAATGCTTACATTGACCCGCGAATTCGGTACTAAATGAAGGAAGAGTTGACAGTTGACAGTTGATAGTTGATAGTTGACAGTTGACAGTTGACAGTTGACAGTTGACAGTTGACAGTTGACAGTTGACAGTTGACAGTTGACAGTTGACAGAAGGAATAATGAAGAAGCAAGAATGAAGATGTTCGCCCTCTCCCCCTCTCCCATTCTCCCCCTCTCCCATTCTCCCCCTCTCCCATTCTCCCCCTCTCCCATTCTCCCCCTCTCCCGCTATCTGCTCCTCTCCCATTCTCCCCCTCTCCCGCTATCTGCTCCTTTGATATGCGTGAAAAATTATCAGGTGCGATCGACTAAAATATGGAACTCATATCAACAAGTAGAATTGTTGCAGCACTGAATGATTTTGCCAGAGGAGGCGAGTGTGGCACTCTCAGCTTTTTCTACCTGTACTTTCTGCGTGCGCCAAATGTTGCAGCTAGGATTAGCCTCTTAAGAAACAGCGATCGAAAATATCGGCTTTTAGACTCAGGACACTTTGCAGTTTATCGGCAATACTAGAGCAATAAAAAGCAAAATTTGAGGAAACGCTGATGAAATTATTACAAATAACAGTCGCTCTATCGGCTGCTTTGACCCCACTAATGGCTGAAGCTGCCTTTAGCCGCCCGATAGTGGACGCAGGCGACTTTCCCAGAGCCTCAAACCCGCGAGTAAACGTGCCGGTTTGCTTCATCGAAACCCCAAGTGGCACAACTTTTGATTTAGTCAGATTGTGCGGCACCAACGCCGATCCCCAAAAGATGGCTCCCGCAGCCGCCAACCCCGCCAATGCTCCTGCAAATAACCCCAATGCAGCGAATCCGGCAGCCGCCCCGAACCCCAACAGCGTCACCAGAGATGCTGCCGGCACCCCGATAACTACTCCTGCGGGTACGAATCCCAACAATCCCAACAATATCAACAATCCCAACAATCCCAACAATCCCAACAATGTCAATCCGGGAACTTCGCCGAATACCAATCCCAACAATATCAATCCGGGAACTTCGCCGAATACCAATCAGAATAATTTGAATCCGGGAACTTCGCCGAATACCAATCAGAATAATTTGAATCCGGGAACTTCGCCGAATACCAATCAGAATAATTT
>NZ_JAUBVR010000025.1:65562-79017 GCF_036705955.1 Microcoleus sp. A6-C6
GAATCCGGGAACTTCGCCGAATACCAATCCCAACAATGTCAATCCGGGAACTTCGCCGAATACCAATCCCAGCAACAATTTGTCTCCCAACAGTACCAATGGCAACGGCACGGGCACTTTTTGAACGGCCGCCGGATGAGTTAAGCTAAGACATGGAAGTGGCGATTCCCTACCCTTCGGGATAGCTTCGCTCGCGCGTAATTGAGGAAACCTACTGTGTCAAACTTAGTTCAACGACTAGAAATAACCGCTCATCCGCAACTCGAAAAATCCCTCGGCTATCGAGGAGACAGTCGCTGGGTAGCTTGGCGGTGGGAACCCGACATCGACCAACTTATTTCCTGCGACGGCAAAACAGTCGGTACTGGCAATAATATGGCTTGGCTAGTATTTTTACAGCACGATTTAGTTAAGCCTGCTCTACAAGAGTACAACTTTGCTGAGGGCGATCGCTACTGGCTGCTTTTAGACACCGAAACTCGAAATCTATACGTCGGCGAAGGGAAGGCAGTTCAAAGTCTACTAGAACAGCCGGAGAGTTTAGCTTTGTTAGCCTGTCTCGATGGCGGAAATGCCGGAAAAACTGCTGAAAATTGGCAGCAAACGCTATCTCAACTAACAACAACAACCGCCTTTCGCCACCTAACAAATGCCATTCCTTTCGGAATCGCCGCCGCTTTAATAGGTGCTTTAGGAATCGGAACCGGATTGTGGGTAGTCCCGACAGTGCAACAGAAACTCACCCAAAAAACAGCTTTTACTTCCCCAATTAGTTCAGCAGCCAACTGCGGGATTGGCGGTTCCGACGATTTTTCAGCTTATGTTGGTTCGTCGAGCTCAGATAAAGAACTTCACTTAATCGGCGTTTACGAAGCTAATTCGGAACACGGGAACGGAAATTTGTCGAAAAGTGCGTTAGCGAAGCCAACGAAGAGGATCGAAATCAACGTAGAACCCCGAAACAAGCCAATAATTCTCGCACTTTCAGCCTACGAACCTGTCAACTGGAACATAAATGTAGAACCCGGAACTGTTATCGAAAAAATCATTGTTAACGGATACCATAACCAAACAGTTTCAGGAGTTTCTGGAATTCCAATAGAAGAGTACAGCTACGAAGAAACTGGAAACTATATCGGCAACTTTATCTACAAGTGGGGTGCTACCACTGAAAGTCCCAATACTCCCTCCCTCGTCACTAAATTGGAACAGATAAACCGCACAAGTTTAACTTCTTTTCAAGGATGCTACAGAGGTACTAACTTTAGTATCAAATCAGAACCGTGACAGACAGCGAAAAGTTAAAAACAAGTCCGCTAAAATCACAAAACCCGCATCAGCGGGTTTTTTGTTGAGAGTGAAATTTGACATTTTTATGGTATAATATGCCGTGGCATCATGCCAATTCTCAATTCCGAATTTCCAATTCTAACAATGCTAATAAAATCACTATGAAATACTGGTACGAAACCATCGCAGTAGCGCAGCGAATTTTAATTGAATTAGGGAGGCGGCGACGCAGCTTAGTTTTGTGGAGTATTTTTCCAGTTTCTATCTTGCTAATTAACGGTTTAATCTTAAAAGAACGCGCTAATCTCACCACGGCAAAAGCCTTTGAAAGTGCTGCACCCGCAAGTTTAGTAGGAGCCGCTTTATTTTTTAGCTGTCTCGGCGGCAGCGTCGCAACGGTAGTATCAGAACGAGAACAACATACTCTCAAACGCTTATTTATTTCTCCCTTGAGCGGCACTTCCTACTTTTTAGGAATTTTTATTGCTCATAGTTGCATCGGCATCGGTCAGGTACTTTTAGTATACACGATCGCAGCGTGTTTAGGAGCACAATTTCAAGGATCTATTTTGTTAGGGTGTGCGATTATTTTACTGAGTATTGTATCTTACGTAGGCGTGGGCTTTATTCTCGGCACGCAGTTTGCGAGGCGCACTGAAGATGTCAACTCGCTAGTAGCAGCTTTCGGCGTTCCTTTGTTGATTTTAGGAGGCGCATTTTTGCCGACTGCGCTGTTTCCCAAAACTCTGCTGGATCTCGCCCAGTACAATCCAATTTATCACATGAACGAAGCCCTAATAGGCGTGTGGGCTAACGGCAAAGATTTTGCGGATATTGAATCGCACTTCTGGTTTTTATTAATATTTGCTATTTTAATGATAGTGGCAGGGTGGCTGTCTTATCGGCGGATGTTGAACACGGAAAGAAGACTTTAAACAGTTGACAGTTGACAGTTGACAGTTGACAGTTGACAGTTGACAGTTGACATTTACTGGGTACCAGGCGCAGGCTGGTAATCAGTTAAAAGATATCCGTAGGGGCGAAGCATTTCGGCAGTAAATATCTGCTTGTTACTAATAATTTATCTGCCGGAATGCTTCGCCCTCTACCAAAGCTGTTAATAATATAATTAAACTTAGGGAGATTTAAAACCTTGCTGCAAATTGAAAAGCTAAATAAGTCTTATGGCGAACGTTCAGTGCTTAAAGATTTAACACTGCACATTCAAGCTGGCGAAATTTATGGTTTACTTGGGCCAAACGGTGCTGGTAAAACTACAACTATCAATATTTTATGCAATTTGCTAAATGCCGACAGCGGCAAAGTTTTCATCAATGGCGAACCTGTTTCGGAATCGACTAAACCGTTAATAGGTGTAGCGCCCCAAGAAAATTTGCTTTATAAAAGCCTTAGTTGCGAAGAAAATCTCAATTTTTTTGCTCAAATTTATGGTTTAAATCGCAAACAGCGCAGCTATCAAGTAGAGCAATGTTTAAAGGCAGTAAATTTGATAGATAGAGCTAAAAGTCCGGTGGAAACTTTGAGCGGAGGAATGCAGCGCCGTTTGAATATTGCGGTGGCTTTGGTGCACCAGCCTAAATTAGTAATTTTAGATGAACCGACAACGGGTTTAGATATTGAAGCTCGTTATGAAATTTGGGAGTTAATTCAGCGTTTACAATCGGAAGGAATTACGATTTTGCTGACAACTCATTTGTTGGATGAAGCTGAACGTTTGTGTCAGAGAATTGGGATTTTAAAAAATGGTAGCATTGTGGCTGAGGGCAGTTTGGAGGAATTACAAAGACTGATTCCGGCTCAAGAAATTATTGTTATTAAAACTACTGAAGAAGAAAAGACGATCGTCCGCGCTGAAAAATACAGTTTTATCCCCCGTCGCTACGGTAGTGATTTGGCTTTTTGGCTGCCGGAATGTTTGGAATTAAAAGAGATTATTTTGCTGTTTGATGGGATTTCTATTGATTCAATTGCTCGGTATCCGGTGCGGTTAGAACATATTTATGTTGAGGTGACAAAACAAAGCGAACTAGGTTTGTAGAAGACCGGGCGGTTGAAACCGCCGTCTGCATCTACTTTTTTACCCGAAAGAATTGGTTTAAAGCCTTTCCCTTCTAGGGGGAATTTAAAATCAGACTATTCATTACTCCAATCCTCTTCCTTCCAGGTATAGGTCGCCGTCAACTGTCAACTGTCAACTGTCAACTGTCAACTGAATTAGACGGCTTTTGCCCAGGATAGCCAAGTTTCCATCGGGCGAAAACCTACTGATTGATAAAGCTTTGTCGCGCCTGTCAAGCTGTCAGCATCGACGCTGAGTTTGGCTGTATTTGCACCCGCCGCTTTTAAGGTGTGCAATCCGGCTAATAACATTGCTTTTCCTAATCCCATTTTCCGAAAGTCGCGTCGCGTACCCAATAGTTCAATCCAACCGTCTTTTGTGTCGCTACGGTGGTTTTTCTGGGGTTTGATTTGACAGTCGCAGAAAGCTGCAAATCTACGATCGCCCGAAACAGCAATTAAATCTAATTCCGGCTGATAATTTTCGTCTTGCATCCAGTATCGCACGGTTTCGGCAGTTAAATCGTGGTGGTTCCAGTGATCGATAAATGACTGGTTGAACATTTCTACCCAGGGTTGGATGTCTTTTTCTCCCGATACGTGTGTCAGCGCAAAATCTGCGGGAAATTCGGGTGCGGGAATTGGTTCGGCGAGCGATCGCGCCATTGTGAGAAAATAGCGATCGACTGCAAAGCCCTGTTTTTCTAATAGCAGCATTCCATCGGTTCGATCGTCGCGGTTGTAGGTACGCAATTTTGCTGGTAAATTCCGTTGTTTGGCGACTTCGCTCAGCCGCTTTTCGCCCCATTTAACGATCTCTGTTTCTAAACCTTCACCGCGCAGGTTTGGATGCACGTAAAACCAGAGACAGGCGTCTATTTCATCCTGGGAATCGGGCATATCTAGGAGTGCTAAACCGATCAATTTGTAATTACCGTCTTCCCACAACTGCACGTCGCGGGCTTTGTCGAGTTTAGGGGCATCTAGTACGAGCTTGAGTTCGCTGGCTGATACTTCTTCGCCGAGTCGATCGACTGTTTCGCAAGCATCGATTAAATTTGCGATCGCACACCAGTCACTTTCGCCCTTGTAGGAGCGTGTTGTCAAGATATTCATAAAAAACTTTGCAATCCGTAATTTCGGACTGTTCCTCTTAATGGGTATTGGCAAATGAGTACAGTAATTCGGACATTTTGCACAAATGTCAGTAACAGGCTTTCTGGCCTGTTCCACAAGAAACAAGTATTGTTTTCGGGCGGCTAATCTTAGCCCGCACCTCAACAGCTTTTAGTATTAGAGAATGGTGTTGATAAAACTCAGAAACCTGTTTATATCACCCAGGCTTTCAGGTTTTATCTCATAGCGCAATCATAAAAATTGGTTAGCCCATTTGGGCGGTTTTTTTTATTGGAGTCTGTGGCCAGAGGAACGCCCAACCTTTGCAAGCAGCGCCCTCGAAGTTATCAAAGCTGGTGCTTGACTAACTGTTGTTTAAATAAATTTGATGCAGCTAAGTAAAGAAGTTTTCACCCCCACCGGGTAGTTGATTTTTACTTTTGCTCTGTTTTACAAAAAATCCTGTTTCAGGGATTTGTTGCTGCTCCTGTTCACTCACCCGATCGGGCGAGGGGAACAGTTGAAGTTCTTAAAAAGTTCCCTAATTCAACTATAACCGCTCAGGTTTTTTTTGGCAAGTTCGATCTGAGGGGAGTTTTGTTAGTATTAGCCCGATGCTGGGTTCGACGGCAGAAGCACCACGCTTTTAAGCGGTCATAGGTATAGTTTTGATAACTTTTTGCCAGACTTGAAGATTTAATTTTATCCAAACGTTAAACTGACGTTAAACTGCTTTCTGGGATTTGTGTGAGGTAAATATGCTTGACAACCTCGATTTAGATATTTCGCTGGATAAAGAAACCTATGAGGCCAAAATTGAAGTTTTAATGCAGCAGTTGCGATCGCTCCAACAAACCTGCTGGGAAAAAAAAATGCCCGTAATCATCGTACTCGAAGGTTGGGCCGCCGCGGGCAAAGGCGCACTCGTCAAAAAAATGGTGGGTTACATGGATCCGCGCGGCTTTACCGTTCACCCGATTTGGCCGCCGTCAGAGGCAGAAATGGACTATCCTTTTCTGTGGCGGTTTTGGCAGAAACTCCCAGCCCGCGGTCGGATTGGCTTTTTTTATCACAGTTGGTACACTCATCTTTTAGAAGACCGGTTGTTCGAGAGAGTCTCCGAGGCCGAAGTACCGACAATCATCAGACAAATCAACGCCTTCGAGCGCATGATGGTAAACGACGGCGCGGCAATTGCCAAATTTTGGATTCACCTGAGCAAAAAAGAACTCAAACATCGGCTCAAAAAACTAGAAGACGATAGCTTACAAGCTTGGCGAGTGCGGCCGGAAGATTGGAAACAAGCCAAAAAATATCAAGAATACACGACTTTGGCCGAAGAAATGATAACTCAAACCGGCACGGGCCCGGCACCTTGGACGCTAGTAGAAGGCGACTGTCAGCGCTGGGCGAGAGTCAAAGTTTTAACGCAAATGGCAGCCAAAATTACAGAAGCCCTAGACAGACTCCCCACACAATCTGCACCCGTTCCATTGCCGCCTCAAGAAAAGTTGCAACCCACCGAACCAGACTTGCTCGCCCAAGTAGATTTAACTCTATCCTTGTCGCCAGACGAATACAAACACGAACTTCGCGAAGCACAAACCAGTTTTGGTGAACTGCAACAAAGCATCCACGAAAAGGACATCCCCGTGTTAGTGCTGTTTGAAGGTTGGGATGCGGCCGGTAAAGGAGGAGCGATCAAACGTTTGACGGATATCCTAGACCCCCGCAGTTACTCCGTCAATGCCTTTGCTGCGCCGACGGACGAAGAAAAAGCTCACCACTACCTCTGGCGCTTCTGGCGGGAGTTGCCGACTGCTGGTAAAATCAGCATTTACGATCGCAGTTGGTATGGTAGAGTGCTCGTCGAGCGAGTCGAAGGATTTGCCACCGAACTCGAATGGCGTCGAGCTTACCAGGAAATCAACGAATTTGAGGAGCAACTCACCAGTTTCGGTTGTATCTTAGTTAAATTCTGGCTGCACATCAGTCCCGAAGAGGAACTAAAGCGGTTTACAGACCGACAAAATAATCCATTTAAACAATACAAACTCACTCAAGAAGATTGGCGGAATCGAGAAAAGTGGAATTATTATGAAGTGGCGGTGAATCAAATGATTCAGCGCACCAGCACGCCGACAGCTCCCTGGACGATAATTGCGGCCGATAACAAGTATTATGCTCGTGTTAAAGTAATTCAAACGGTAACGCAGGCAATTCGGAATCAACTGAAACGCCGATAAATTGGGATTGGTGAATGGGTAACAGGTAATGGGGAAAATACAGGCAGCACAAAGCAGGCAAGATTGCCAAGTCAATTTCACCTGCCGCCAGCTCCATCCATTATCAATTACCGATCGACCATTACCAGTGATCAATTACCAATTATCTGTCAGCAATCTGTGACCATCCCCAAAAGGGGTGCAAGCCACCGACGCTATGAGTATGGAGATCCTAAAATTTTAGATCAAAGTTTAAACTCCCAGATTCATCTGTGGAGTCAATCTAAAATCTCAAATCTCAAATCTCAAATCGACTGACTGGAAGTAGCGAGCTCGATTGCCTGTAACCAATAGTTGATAGCTGACTGGAATCGAGGATCAGGAGAAATGCGATCGCAGTGCGCGATCGGCGAAAGTTAACAACCCAACCGATGCCGGCATTGCCTACCGCAGCTAAATTCGCGCTCGCTTCCACAATTCCGTACTAATTTATGAAGACACAGAATATTGCAAGATGCCTGAACTATTCGCTCGCATTCTATTTCTATTCCTCCTCTTCTCACTGATCAAATCGTGGTGGGATCAATCGGGAGGTAAAGACAATCCTTTAATAGATCGGCTGCGCGTTTTGCTGCTGATCAGCCTTTTGTTCCTAGCTTTTTTTGCCCCAGACACGCCAGTCGGAGCAGCGATTTTCGGCTTAATAGCCTTTTTCTTTAAGCCGCTGGGTTTTTCGATTACGTTACTGGTGATTGCATCGGCGCTGATTACGAACGGGGGCATCCGCAACCCGGCGCCGAGAATGATCCTGGCAGCACTGCTAGTTTTGATCCTTTCGAGTATGCCAGTTGTGGCTTACTGGTTCGCCGATCAAGCAGAACGGGATGCGGCTGCACGCACCACAGTTTGCTGCGATGAAACAGCCGCGGCGATCGTCCTGCTGGGCAAGGGAACGACTAACAGTCACACCGCCAACCGAGAAGCGATTCAACTGGCAGACACAGGGAATCGCCTGCCCTACGCTGCCGTTTTGTACAAAAAACAATTAGCACCTTTGGTGATTGTTACAGCCGGGCCCAGAGCAGATTTACAGAATTATACTGGCGAAGCTAAAGATATCGAGACTTTGCTGGCAAGCAACATGGGCGTGCCGCGCAACAGTATCGTTCTCGACGATAATGGCAGGAACATACGCACCAGCGCAGAGGAAGTGAGAAAGATCCTCGACAGTCGCGGCGTCGGGCGCAAAGTAATCCTGGTAACATCTGCGATTCAGATGCGGCGTGCCAGCCTCGCTTTTGCGAATATGGGAATCCAGGTGATTCCTAGAGCTACGGACTTCTACACTTACCAGCCCGTATCAGGAGGTAGATCCCGACTGCGCTTAGACGCGGCAGATTTCCTGCCCAGTGCAGAAGCTTTGGTAACTACGACACGAGTATTCGATGAATATTTCGGGTCTATTTATTACTATTTGCGTGGCTGGCAGGCTCCCAGGGCCTAAAGTTGCGAGTTGGTGGTGTTTTTCTTAGGCAACACCGACTACTCCCCAGATTGGTTTAACATCTCATGAGAATGTGACCTTTGTGGGGAGCTGTATTGTCTCATTCCGGCGGGGTCGCCGACGGCAAAGTTGGCAGTTAATAAAAACACCGCCCAAAATATAGGCTCCTCCCACTTGGATTTTTTTGGGGCTGGCGCTTCTTTAGCTTTGGCGGAGGTGACGATGACTTTGAGGTCTAGTTTGCCTTCAATTTCTTTGCCTTTGAGAATTCCTTCGCTGCATACACCCTTAAAAGCTAGCGGATCTGGTTTTGGTGCTTCTGCTTTCGCTTCATCTGGCATTGTTTTGTCCTGATTTTGGTCGATCTGGTTGGATAGTAAGTTCCCAGAGGTTCGGGGGGTTTCCGGATCGGATTGCGCGAACTCTGAAAAATTTAAATTAAATATGCACCCCGCCCCTTACTGGGGCTTAAATATCAGAGCCTGAAGGCATTTCAAGCGAGTGGTGGTTTGTTGGGTAGCAGCGTTGCCTGGAAGCTGCTACTTATCTATCTGGGTGAAAGGGAGATTTTTATGCAAAATACAGGTTCTTCTGAAAAATTGTGAATAAATTTATTATCTCTACGCAAGCGAAAACGTCAATACCATTAAGGCTGAGTTTGGTTTTATTACCTCATAAATTCTATTTCTTGTAGGAGCGGAAGTGGCGCAATTACTGGAAAAACTGGGTTGATGGCTGCATTGCCCGATCGAACTACGAATCTAAAATCTCATACGCTCTAAATCATCGACAGTGAAAACATCCACCAGCAAACTATCTTCCCTGCAACCAGAACAACTGGCAGCTTGGGCAACAGAGGCAATTAATCGCAGTAAATCTGGTCAAATCCCCACGTACATACCTCTGCTTGCGGGAGCCGACAGACAATGCTTTGCCGTGCAAATTAGGGCAATTGACGGTCAAATTTTGAGCTGGGGCAGCGTCGATAAAACATTCCCGCTGATGAGCGTAGTCAAGCCGTTTGTGCTGCTTTATTTGCTGTGCGAGTTGGGCGAAAAAGCGGTTTTTGATTGCGTGGGCTGCGATCCTTCGGAAATGGCTTTTAATTCCCTGACTCAACTGGAAATAGATAAAGGGAAGCCGAGAAATCCGATGATTAATAGCGGGGCGATCGCCCTTGCATCTTTGATTCCCGGTAAAAATGCAGTTGAGCGCTGTCAAAACCTGGGAAATTGGCTGAATCAACAAGCAAACAGTCAGTTATTTGTTGACGAGTTAATGCTCGATTCAGTGAATGCAATGCCGAATCAAAAAAATTGGGATCTTGCCTTGGCAATGGTAGAATCGGGTTATATTGAAAACTCGGAAATTGCGCTAGAAACTTATAATCGCGTCTGCTGTTTATCGGGAACTGTGGAAGATTTGGCAAAGCTGGGAGTGGTGTTGGTAAATGGTGGTGGAGCGATCGGGGAAAACTGCCGTACTGTGAAAGCGCTGATGGCTACTTGCGGTTTGTATGAAGCATCGGGCCGCTTGGCGCTGCGGGTGGGATTGCCGGCTAAGTCGGGAGTTAGTGGGGCTTTGTTGTCGGTTATTCCGGGTGAAGGGGCGATCGCATCTTACAGTCCACCACTGAATAAAGAGGGGAATTCTGTGGGCAGTTTATTTCTATTGGAACAAATAGCTAAAACTCTGCGGCTGAGTGTATTTGATTAAATTTGGAATTTGGAATTGGGAATTGGGGAATTGGGAATTGGGAATTGGGAATTGGGAATTGGTTATTAGAAAAATCACTAACAAGTAACCACTAACTATTACCCATGCCCAATGCCCGATGCCCGATGCCCCATGCCCACTGACTATTACTTTTCGCCCAAAATAGCATAAACCACCGTTTCTTCTTTTTTGCCGCGCAATTGAATCGATCCTACTTTTTGGCCTTCGTAGCGATCACGCACATAAGCAAAAGTCCTCCCCGTCACCAACAAATTAAAAGGACTATCAGACACAATTTCCTTATTCATCGCCTCCAATCTAGCAGCAACATTGACAGCATCACCGATCACAGAATAATTCAAACGTCGGGAACCGCCGACACTACCAGCAACTAACTGTCCAGTATGCAAACCAATACCAAACTTAATTAAAGGTTTGCGTTTAATTCTAAGCTGCTGATTAATTTCGTTTAGCTTTTCGTGCATGGCGATACAAGCCGCAACTGCATTCAAAGCATCTTGTTGAATTTCTGCATATTCGCTATGGCAAAAAGGCACACCAAAAACTGCCATAATTGCATCACCGATGTATTTATCAACAACGCCACCATGATCCATAATACAGTTGGTCATCGCTTCCAAATAATTGTTCAGCCAGTTGAGCAAATCCCGCGCTGGCATTTTTTCGGAAATCGAAGTAAAATTGCGAATATCCATAAACAGCACAGTTGCTGTAAGTTCTTGAGGTTCGAGTTCTCCCTGTTCAAATATTTCAGCTTTGCGTCGCCAAATAAGCTGAGCAGTTTCGGGTGCGACGTGCTGTTCAAATAACCTCATCAACTGCTGTTTTTCGTACTGTTCCCGCAGTTGCAAAGCAGTGCCAGATAAAATAAGAGTGCCGATGGGTGCGGCAATGGGAAGCCACCAAAAATAGAAGCCAAATAACAAAGCAGCAGCCGTAACCCAAATTACAGGCAAACCGAGGGCGATCGCAATTCTGTCTTTAACACCTCGGTTGCACAAAACCGAAGTAGTCAGCGGGCCAATCGCCAATAATAACAAATTTTCTAGCTGTATCGGCAGCCGCCGCAGCAAGCGTTGATTGAGCAAATTGTCAATCAACGCTGCATATAAATAAACCCCACCCGTAGTTTTGTTGAGAGGTGTAGATATCTGGTCGAAACCAGTAGCAACTAGGCCGACTAAGACTAATTTATTGGCTAAAGCATTTTCAGGAATTCTACCTTCTACAACATCTACAAAAGCATAGGTACGTAGATTTTCTGTTTTCCCCGGCCAGTTAACCAAAACTGTTTGTTCCTGCATCTTTTGTAGTTGCGGCAGCAATACAGGATTTTGCGGGTTAGCAGCGTTGTACCTCTGAGTCATTGCTAAACCGAAGTTAGGAATGGAGTCGAGAAATATTTTTAAATCGCGGCTAATGCCGTCGCTGTTGGGTTCGTGTATTATATGTCCGATACCTGCGGCGACTGCTTTTAAAGATGCTACTGGTTCTTCTTTGGTGGTTCTTGGGAGTACAACTTTGCCGTTGCTGGCGATCGCACCGGCTAACATTTCATCTTTGGGACTCGGATCGAGGAACAGAATATCGAAACCAACTGCTGTGGGGGGAGATTTTTTCAGGGCTGATAAAAGTTCGGCGTAGCGATTGCGTGGCCAAGGAAATTTACCGTATTCCTGCAAGCTTTGGGGCTCGATCGCAATTACTGCAATTCTGTCATCCCACCCCGGATTTGGCAACATTCTCGATTCTCGAATTTGAAATAGGGTTTTGTATCCCAAATATTCAAGGGGTTTCCAGATTCCAAATTGCAGCATGGTTGCAGACAGGATACCTGCGGCGGCGCCTGTCAGCCAGGGAGGATTTGTGGTGATATATTGCCGGATGCCGATCAGTTGATTTTGTTTGAGGTACTCGATCAATTGTTTGAATTTCATTCAATTAATTTGATGCAATAATTGACCTTCGATTCCGACGTTCGAGATGTTTCAGAAGACCGGGCGGTTGAAACCGCGTCTATATAAACAAAACCCGCCTCCGCGGGTTGAAGACCAAATCGATATTCCAGATGATAATACCGGGCGTTTAAAAGCGCCGTCTGATCTAGATAAGTTGTTTAGGGAACTGCGATGCTGTAATGCCTTTCTGTGACTGACGGGCCTCGAACTACGATGTTGATGCGGCGGCTTGGAGGTAAAATCCCTTGGATTTTGAAGTTTCCCTGTTGATCGATCTTAATTGTTTCGTTGTTGACATAAATTATGTCGATCGGGTTAATTTGACCGCTGAGGCGATAGATATTGCCACTGAGTCTCGACAAATTGCGGACTTTGAGTTGGGTTAGACGAGGGCTGGCTGAGGGCGCGACGGGCGAGGTTTGAGGGAAAATTGTCGTGGCGTTGCCGCGGGTGACAACTACTTGCGAGTCGGTGCGCCCCGATACTTCGACTGTACCTTCAATAGTTTCGACTGAGGTTTTGCCGTCGCCGACGCTAACGCCAAAGGATGTACCCCGGACTCCGGCCACGCCTTCGGGGGTTTCTACCCTGACTGGGGCGGTTCTGGGAGATTTTTTTTGTTGGGCAATTTGACTGGTTTCGGCAATTCCGCTGAAGGTATTTAAGGCGGCAATTTGCTGGGGCGGGATAATTGTTGAGCTGTTGGCGGAGGCTGTTGGCGCAGCAGTTTTGCCGATCGACAATCTGACTCGCCCCCTGCTGACAAAAATAGCTGTGTCATTTTCGCCTGCACTGCTTGACAAATCGGATATTTTGACTGCGGTTTTTTCGGCTACTTCGACGATGCCGATGTTGTTGTCGATCGCTAAACGGGCTGTGGAATCGGGGCCGGTGATGATTTCGTCTCCGGGGGCGAGTAGCCGATCGCCCACAACTGCTGGTCGCCCTTTGAAGGTGACAGTACCGCGAATTTCTTGAATTTCGAGCGATCGTCCGGCTGCTGTTCCCTGAGCCTTTAGAGCCTGGGCTGGGGATGGATTCGCCGCCGCTGTTTGCGGATTTTTGGGAGACTTTGAGCCTGTTGGGGCTTGATCGACTGAGATAATTTTAGTAGGGTTAGACTGCTGTTTGGGGGATGCAGAGAGCGGACTGGCGATCGTCCCGCGAAATGTCGGCAGACAGGCCAGCACAGCTAAGGACAAACTTATGAGTGGAATTTTGGTCGATCGCCAGCACGTACACATTTTATTCATTATTTCAATTTTGTCATATTGAAGTTTGTAGACTTCATTTCCTCTAGCAGACGCCCCAAATCCGGAAATCGTTCCATTTTTTCTGCCGTAAAACAGCAGCAAAAATAAACTTTATCAGCCTGAAATTTTACCATTAAAACTTATTTTTTTTGTCGGATTTTAGTAAACTGTTACAACATGGCACTTTACTAAAATCTGACCTTCGGGAAATTTGGCCGTAAGGATTCAGGTCTAAGATTGGGGAATTAAAGAAGGCATAAATAAGTCACAAAAATGGGCAGATATAGCATCAC
>NZ_JAUBVR010000026.1:0-40289 GCF_036705955.1 Microcoleus sp. A6-C6
CACTTGTATTTTATTTGCTCCCAATGCTCCCGAACAAAATCCCGTTGAAGATATTTGGTTACAAGCTAAAAATTTTTCACGAAAGTATTGGTATTTATGTAAGTCTTTTAAGATAATTAAATTTTTGTTTGAGTTTTTCACAAAGGAACATAAATTTTATTTCCCCAAAATCCATCAGTACACCTATACATAGAAAATGATTTAGGATTGCTATATATAGAACGACATCGATGGAGGATTCCTGATTATCAGGCGATGCAGTCTCAAAAGATCACAATTGGTTAGCTTTGCTGTCGAGGCTACAATTAAACAGATTGGATGAAGAATCAAAATATCCGGGGTCTGGTGGAATCGTGACAATCTGGCTCAAGTTCTAAAACATCGTTGTGCTTATTTAAATCTCGCTTTGGCGTGAATAGTATTTATACTTATTACATATTTGAGATGCTCCCGATTAGTTCGTAGTGCGGACTAAAGTTCGCAACCAAGCCAGACTAAAGTCCGCACTCTAAACAGTTTATGTTATTAATTTACCGGACATGAGATAATTAATTTGGAATAGTTAGTTTCGCAATTATTCTTATTAATTATTCAGCACCATTATCCTTTAATTTTGAATATACTCAAACAGAATTTCGAGATATTTATCTAAAGATTGAGTAGGTATTTCTTTCCTCCACATGGCAGTCGATCGCGCGTAGTCTATGGGATGGTGCAACGGCACAAACACAACTTGAGGATGGGGCAGTGCTCCGGCCTCATTCGGCATAACTGCTACCCCTTGCCCAGCAGCAACCAGAGCAATCATGGAGGCATGGCTATCGGCTTCCAAATGCAGATTTGGCGTGAATCCGGCTTCATGGCAAGTGGCGCGGATGCGTGAGTTCCGCCCCGGAAACTTTTCTTCAGACATCCCAATAAATTTTTCTGATACCAGGGAAGCTAGGTTAATTGAGGATTTATGTGCCAAGGGATGTGTATCCGGTAATACAGCAGCGATCGGCACTTTCTTAACGCATTTGACTACAAACTCCGAGTCTAACTCCGAAGGTGGATTGCCCATAAACGCAATATCGATCGCCCCATCTCGCAATGCTCTAACTTGTTCGCTAGGCGGCATCTCCTGGAAACGCACGGCAACTTCAGGATGGACAAGTCCAAAGCGCTGTAGGGTTTTACCAAGAAAACTCTCAAGGATGGTGGGAATGTAGCCAATAACCAAAGGCTCATGCTTATCGGTGTAATCAGCCTTGATGGTTTGCACAGCCAGATGACTTCGATTCAAAATATCTTTTGATTTTTCGAGAAAAAATTCTCCCCCTTCTGTGAGTGTCAACCCATCAGATTGTCTGAGAAATAGCACAACGCCCAGTTCGTTTTCCAGGTTTTTGATTTGACGGCTTAACGTTGGCTGGGAAATATATAGCCGGATTGCAGCACGGCTAAAGCTGAGTTCTTCTGCAATGGCCACAAAATATTTAAGATGCCGTAATTCCATGACTTGTATGGGGTATGCCTAAAAGCTATAGGTGTCATGATTATAAAGCATTTGCTTTAACTTATCTGTTCTATTATCCTGAATTGATAATTATGAAATCGGCAGAGTAGGATGAGTCATTTGATTTACCACCTGGATGCAGATATCCTCAATTCTTCTCAACAAACGTTCTATCCCAATACGGTTCACTTAACACTATTTATACACCGGAGATCCCCCTAAATCCCCCTTAAGAAGGGGGACTTTGAGGGTATTTTTGTCCCCTCCTTTTTAAGGGGTGTGCCAGGGGATCTGTCTTAAGTGAATCGTATTGCGTTCTACTCTTAACTGTAAAAATCAATTTATTATGCCCCAAGATAGCTATCAACTCGGCGGCAGTTTAACCATTGATGCACCCAGTTACGTACAGCGACAAGCCGACTCGCAACTGTATGAAGCCCTAAAGCGAGGAGAGTTCTGCTATGTCCTCAACTCCCGGCAAATGGGCAAATCTTCGCTGTTGGTGCGAACCAAGCACCGCCTCGAACAAGATGGCTTTCGCTGCGTTGCCGTCGATTTGAGTGTGGTGGGCAGCGAACAAATTACTCCACTGCAATGGTACAAGGGATTCGTCGGTGACTTGTGGCGACAGTTAAAGTTACGGGAGTCCTTAAATCTAAAAACTTGGTGGCAAGAACGCAGCGATCTCGGTTTATTGCAACGGCTGCGGTGGTTTATTGAGGAATTGATACTGGTGCAGTTCCCACAAGAACAGTTGTTTATCTTTGTCGATGAAATTGACAGTTTTCTGGGGCTTGATTTTTCTATTGATGACTTTTTTTCCCT
Source organism: Microcoleus sp. A6-C6 (assembly GCF_036705955.1). NCBI lineage: Bacteria > Bacillati > Cyanobacteriota > Cyanophyceae > Oscillatoriales > Microcoleaceae > Microcoleus > Microcoleus sp. A6-C6. The sequence goes on from NZ_JAUBVR010000026.1 coordinate 2,324, forward strand.
AATTCGTTTCTGCTATAACCAACGGGCGATCAACCCAGAATATCAACGCATTACCTTTGCGATTTTTGGGGTAGCAACTCCCTCGGATCTGATTCGAGACAGAACCAAGACACCGTTTAATATTGGACTGACGATCGAAGTAAAAGGCTTTGAGTGGGAGGAAGTAACTCCTTTAATTCAAGGATTGGAAAAGATGGTGGAACAGCCAGCATCGGTTGTGAAGGCGATTTTAAACTGGACAAATGGACAACCGTTTTTGACTCAAAAGTTGTGTCAATTAGTCGTGGAATTGAGTCAGCGGACAATGGAACAGGGTGACAAGATAAGTATTCCACTCGGTACGGAATCGTTCTGGATTGAGAACTTGGTCAAAACTCGCATCATTGAGCGTTGGGAATCGCAGGATGAGCCGGAACACCTAAAAACGATTCGCGATCGCATTCAACGGAACGGTAAGCGCGCTGGTAGAATTCTAGGCATTTATCAAAAAATTTTGCAAGGAATTGAAGTAAAAAGTGATGATAGTCTAGAACAAATTGAATTGTTACTCAGCGGCTTAGTCCTCAGACAGGATGGAATATTGTGGGTAAAAAATCGCATCTATCAACAAGTATTTAATCTTCAATGGGTTGAAAAAAATTTAGCGGACTTGCGTCCTTACTCCCAGGTGTTTGATGCTTGGGTAGCTTCCGGGCAAAAAGATAAATCGCGATTGTTGCGCGGACAAGCTTTAAAAGATGCTCAAACTTGGAGCCAAGGCAAAAGTTTAAGCGATTTGGACTATCATTTTTTAGCAGAAAGCCAAGAACTAGACCGACAAGAATTGCAATTATTTTTAGAAGCAGAACGGCTGAAGGAAGTAGAAGCTAGGCTAGCACTCAAGAAAAAAAATGCCAAACGCCAAACTTATTGGATTGCTGCACTTTCCTTCGCTTTAGCAGTCGCGATGGCCGCCGGAATCTTTGCTTTCTTCCAGTACCAAAAAGCGATCGCTAGCCAACGCAATGAGCAAATAGAAAAAATTCAAGGCAGGGCTAGATATTCGGAAGCCCTCTTTTCCTTAGATAAAAGGTTAGATGCTTTAATTGAAGCGCTTGGGGCAAGAAAAGAACTCAAACAGTTAGCCTCATCAAATTCGCAGACAGAAACAATGGTAGAATTGGCTTTGCGGCGGTCAATTTATGGATCAGTTGAATTTAACCGCTTTTCGGGTTATGCTTCGGCAAATAACGCATTAAATGTAAGTTCTGATGGCGAGATTATTGCTGTGGCAACATTGCAAGATGGCATCCAAATTTGGCAGCGCGATGGCAAGTTGCTGAATACTCTCAAAGGACATCAAGGCCCAGTGATAGGAGTAGCCATCAGCCCCAACGGTGAGCTCATTGCTTCAGCAAGCGGAGACACAACCGTCAAACTCTGGCGCAGTGACGGCACATTGCTGAAAACTTTGAAAGGGTTTAAATCTACAACTGGCCAAGTCAAGTTTAGTCCTGACGGAAAACTGATTATTTCGTCCGGTACGGACGGTACGATAAAACTCTGGCGCAGTGACGGCACATTGCTAAAAACCTGGACAGGGCATGGCGCGAGCGTTCAGCAAGTCGTTTTTAGCCCCGATGGACAACTGATTGCTTCGGCTTCTGAAAACGGCACTGTCAAACTCTGGCAACGGGATGGCACATTGCTGACAACATTTTCAGATATTCAATCTCCTGTTTTATCAATTGCCTTTAGTCCTGATGGCAAAACCCTGGCAACAGGTAATGGAGACGGTCAACTAGAATTGTGGCTGCGTGACGGCAGTTTGTTAAGGAATTTCACTGCACATGATGCTGCAATTAACGCCCTAGCTTTTAGCCCGAACGGGCAAATAATCGTCTCTGGTTCTGACGACAAGATGCTAAAATTCTGGAGCAAGGACGGTACTGCTTTGAATGCGATTAAAGGCCATGACAGTGCGATTAAAGATCTTGCATTTAGTCCCAATGGCGAGACACTATTCTCTGCATCTTGGGATGGCACTGTAAAAGTCTGGAAATTACGCAATCGGTTGCTGACAGTTCTGCGGGGACATACGGCTGGAGTTTGGGGAGTAGCTTTTAGCAACGACGGACAGTTACTGGCTTCATCGAGTCCGAAGGAGGTTATGTTGTGGCGCAAGGACGGGATTATCAATAGGCGCTTAAAAGAGCCCAGCCTTCAGCTTAGCTCAGTTGCGATCGCTCCTAATGGGAAAACGATTGCTACTGTTGGTAGAGACCAATCGATCAAGCTTTGGAGTCCAGACGGTACATTACTTGATAGTCTCAAAGGGCATGAGGGTGCTATTAGGAGAGTCGCTTTTAGCCCTGACGGTAATATGCTGGCATCTTCGAGTACCGATCGCACAATCAAACTTTGGCGCGTCAACGGCACGGAAATTGCTACTTTTAGAGGACACAAGGCGGGGACTTGGGGGGTTGCTTTTAGTCCCGATGGTTCGACGCTTGTTTCTAGCAGTGGCGACAAGACTGTAAAGCTTTGGCGTTTGGCTGCGGTTTTGAATCACCAGCGCGGGATAGATTCTCAATCAGAGGTCAAAAGTGAGGACAGCTTATTCAAGACTCTTCAAGGTCATAATAGTGCAGTTATGAACGTAGCTTTCAGTCCTAATGGCGAATTGATTGCTTCGGTGAGTGAAGACAAGACGGCTAAACTTTGGAGTCGTGAGGGTAAGTTATTGCATACTCTTAGGGGACATGATTCTGGGATTTGGAGTGTAGCGTTTAGCTCTGATAGCCAGACAATTGCTACAGGCAGTAATGATGGGATAATTAAGCTCTGGAAGTCTGACGGTACATTCATAACAAATCTAATTGGACATAGTGCTGGGGTTAAGGGATTAGCTTTTGCTCCTGATGGCAAAACTTTGGCTTCGGCTTCTGAGGACAAAACGGTAATTTTGTGGAATTTAGAGCAGTCTGTAGAGCTAGATAGGGTAGTAGCGTCGGGTTGCGATTTGGTGCGGGATTATCTGCGAACTAATGCCGAAGTGAAGGAGGTGGATAGACATTTGTGCGATCGGCTGTTCCAATCCAAGATTTATTGAGCTGCCACGAAACCCAGTTAGCGGTGTGAGTTTTGCTGTTGTAGCTCATCACGTATTGCGGCGGCTTTACCATCAGGTAGTTGTCGATGCTGGCAATACTCGAAGCTGCATTACTGGGATTGCCCTGGAGTAAGTTGCGGTTATTGACTGTAGTTTAGACTAAATAAAGATGAGAACGGTGGCAAAAGAAGAACTAGAGCCACCGTTAAGGAGAGAATGAGGGTGAAAAATAAAAACCTATCCACTCCTTAAATGAACAGTGAACGATTAAAAGACTTTCGTCAAGAAGCATACGAGTTATTGGTACGAGGCAAGGATGCAACATTTGAGCTGATGGATGCAGTAATGACCACGCCCGAATGCGTCATGTTTTGCCCAATTTTCACTCAATCCATTATTCAATCGTCAATGGCAAGCGTGTCTACGAAGCATTGCAAGACTGTAGGCCGAACCGGAAAAAACTGATGCTGCTGTATCTTCAGCAATTAGAACAACAAGTACCCCCAACAGAACATATATTAGTGGCAATCGACCTGCATGGGGGAGACAGTCATGCTAAAACATTAAAAGACAGAACCCATGAATATCAGGGGGGAGTAATTATTGGACAGGGATATAGTACAATTGCGTGGATACCCGAAGCTCAAGGAAGTTGGGCATTACCCCTACTTCATGAAAGAATTAGTAGTGGGTCTTCACCCATACTTCAAGCAGCTTCCCAACTCAAACTTGTCTGTGAACAGAGCCTCCATCCAGTATTAGCAGTCTTAGACCGAGTGAACGGTGGAGCGATCTAATGCCATTGATGAGTTGGCAACTTTGGTTAGCTAGGGATTTAGTGGTCGAGAATATACTACCCTGGCAATCTGCTAATATCAATTTAACTCCTGGACGTGTTTCCCAATCAATGTTGTGGCTTTTAGTTGACATTATTACTCCCGCGAAACTGCCTAAACATAGGGGAAAATCCCCTGGTTGGGAAAAAGGAAAGGTACGGACTAAAGCACCGCGATATCCCACCGTTAAAAAACGGGTTTCTCGACGCAAAAAGTCTTCAAGATTAGCTATTTAATCTTCTACTTCTTGAGTTTTTGAGCAACAGCTTGCCTGATCTTACAAGGCGGCTACTTTTAGCTGCGCTCATTTTTTAGTCTAAACTACAGTTTATGAGTGAATCAACCAATCCACCGCTATCTCCACCAGTTTCTCGACGCACCGCCCTCAAATTTCTCGGAGTCGGTGCCGCCGGCGGGCTGCTGGGCTACTCTCGATTTTCCAAACCCGAACCCGCCGTTTTTGGGCAAGATACTCTGGACTTGCCGCGAATGCTGAATACACCCAAAACCGTCGCAGTTGTCGGCGCAGGCTTAGCCGGACTCGCCTGTGCTTACGAACTAAGTCAGCGGGGTTTCGCCGTCACACTGTTGGACAAATCGCCCCAACTCGGCGGCAAAATTGCTAGTTGGCCGATACAAGTTGGGAACGAAACCTTCATGATGGAACACGGTTTCCACGGTTTTTTTCCGCAATACTACAACCTCAAAAGTGTGGTTGAAGAACTAGAAATTACCGATAACTTTGTATCTTTAGAATCCTACGCCGTCGTCTTTCGAGACGGCAAATACCAACCAGAAGTTTTCCGTCCCAACCATTCAGCTTTCCCCTGGAATATAGTTGACTTGGGGATATCTTCGCCCAATCGGCTCAAGTGGGGAATCAATCTGACAAAACCTGCTCACTGGCGAGTATTTCGAGAAATCGGCGGCTTTCAAACTCAAAAAAGTTTTGCTCGCCTCGACAACATATCAGTTGCCGACTGGGTAAAAGGTGAATTCCCGCGCGGACTTTACGACTTGTATTTTCTGCCTTTTGCCAAATCCAGTCTCAACGCTCCCGACGAATTGAGTGTGGGAGAATTAATGCAATTTTTCCACTTTTACTTTTTCGGAAATCCTGAAGGTTTAGCCTTCAATGGCACGCGGCAAGATATGGGCACGAGTTTGGTGCAGCCGATTGCCAAAGCCATTGAAAGCAAAGGTGGCAAAGTATTAACAGATGTCGCCGTTAGTAATATTCACTGGGAAAATGGCCAGATTGATTCTTTGACTTATCAGTCGGGAGACGTGCAAAGCAAAGTACCTTTTTGGGTGAAACAAAACACGCTGTTAACTGACAGCAACTCTACGGAATATTTCGGCGCTGGCGACACCGTATTTGCCGCCGCACCAGGAGGCAAAGAGGCGATTTCTCTGAGCTGTACTCACCAAGGCTGCACAGTTAAGAAACAAAACGATGGTCAATTTCACTGTCCTTGTCACGGGGCAGTTTTTGATGCTGAGGGGCGAGTTGTGAGCGGGCCTGCTCAGCGGGATTTGCGGAGATTTAAGGTAGTTGAAAAAAAAGCCGATGAGATACAGTTAGCCGCCGCTACGAATAAGTCGCAACCGCAGAATGTGGGGGAAACCTTGAAGGCTGATTATTATGTGTTTGCGGCGGATGTTCCGGGGATGCAGCATTTGTTTAGTTTGGCCAGCGGTGAGGTGAATCCGCAGGTGCAGAGCCGAATTGAGGAATTGAAAATAGCCGATCCGTTTGCGGTGGGTCGTTTTTGGTTCGATCGCGAATTCCCCTGGGAACACAGCAATTTCAGTTCACTGTCGGGCTACAAACTGACTGACAGCATCACACTTTACCACAAAATTCAGGATCAGTTCATCGAGTGGAACCAGAAAACTGGTGGTAGCGTAGTGGAACTGCACGCTTATTGTTACAAGGAGAAAGAATTCCCCAACCAGGAAGTTTTGCTCGCGACTTTTGAGGAAGAATTGTATGAAATTGTGCCGGAATTAAAAGCAGCAACTATGCTACACCGGGAGTTGGTAAATCAAAAGAATTTTTCCGGTTATCCGCCCGGTAGTTATGCGGAACGCCCGGAGACTTGCTGCGCTGTTCCCAATCTGTTGTTTGCGGGAGATTGGGTGAAAATGCCGTTTCCTTGCGGTTTAATGGAAAGGGCGGTGAGCAGCGGTTTGTTGGCAGCTAATGCTATTTTATACCAGGAGGGTTTGCAAAGGCGATCGCTCTTGACGGTGAATCCCGAAGGCGTGCTGAAAATCTAAAGTTGGCAGCGGGGCAGGTTTATATCCTGTCCGCTGGAACGACTACTAAGTAGGCTGGTACAGATAAACATTTAGATGGGGAGGGCGGGTTTTTCCTTCACAAACTGGCTTGTATCTCCGTGATTATTAGCTGGGGAGGGCGGGTTTTTCCTTCACAAACTGACTTGTATCATAGATTCTTAGCTAAACCCGACCCTTGTAGGGGCGGATTTAGCTAATAGCACTCGTATACAAGCGAGAAGATGAGTGCTTGGACGAATTAAATAGGTAAGGGCAAAAAACACAGTATCTACAGATATCACGGTTAATATACTGGATTTGATATTAAATATGTATGAATGGAATTTGCACGCTAGCCAATGATACGGTTTATGATCAATTAATTGCTTTACTTAACAGTATTGAAGTGATTTTAGGCTCAAATACTCCTGTCTGTATTTATCCTTTTGACGATGAGATACAACAAATTCAAGCTGAACTTGCCAATCGTCCCAATGTTTTTCTGTATGAAGATAGCGAATCAATTCAGCGATGGGATGAATTCATGCAAGCAGCCGCACCTGAGCGCTTGAATCGCCAAAAGTTTCGGCTTTACGGCGCGCACCGTCGTTTTTGTGCTTTTGATGGGCCTTTTGAAAGGTTTATCTATATGGATGCTGATACTTTGGTGATGAATTCGCTTGATTCGGTTTTTGAGAAGTTAAATGAATCGGATTTTGTGGTTTATGATTTCCAATTTACTGATCCGACTAAAGTATACAATATTTCGTCTCCGAAACTGCTAAAAGTATTCGAGCATAATCGCATAAATTCAGAAATATTTTGTTCGGGTTTTTACGGAAGTAAGCAAGGACTTTTTGACAAATATACTAGAGAATGGTTGTTAGCTCAACTGCATTCGGGGGAGGCAGAAATTTTGTATGAAGGTGCTGGAGAACAGCCTTTGCTCAACTATATGGTGATGAAAACTGGCATTAGTAGTTATAACCTTGCTCGCAGTCTCGCTGATAATTTAAAAACTGGGTGCAGTGTTACTTCTAAACATTTTCAAGAGCAAGATTTCATTCTTTATGATAATGGAAATCGGCTGACTTATATTCATTATATTGGGGTGCAGCCGGATTTGATTTGGAGAGTTTGTGCTGGTGAAAATATTGAGTTTCCTTATCGGGATTTGTTTCTGCACTATCGCTATCTCCGCGAACCGGAAAAGCGGCCGGTTTTTACGGAACCGCTAATGTCTTATGCTGATGTTTCTGCGCCGAATTTGCTACAAAGAGTGTTGAGAAGGTTGAGGATAAATTGATGAGTCGCGGTATTTATATTGTTGCTAATGATAGGGTGATGGAAAGTGCGATCGCCCTTTTAGCCAGCATACGTCTGTACAATTGTCAAGTACCAGTTTTTTTGATCCCGTTTGACGACAATTATCTGCAAGTCGCGGCCACACTCAACAGCCTCTACGGGGTGCAATTGTTCCCAAATCTGGGGTTTGTGGAACAGTTTACCAGGGAAATTGGCCAAATATTCGATCGCACTTTTTTAGCCCTTCCCAACAAAATGCGGAAACTCTGCGCCTGGTTTGGCCCCCTCGACGAATTTCTGTACATCGATACCGATATCATCGTCTTTGAAGACATCGCAGCTAACTTAAACAAACTCTCAGAAGTAGACTTTTTTTGCTGCGACTATCACCACCTCAGCGAAAAACTGCGAAATATATTTTCACCTATTGTAAAAGAACAGAATATATTTACCGACTCACAACTTCAAGATGTCTTTAACAGCGGTTTCTGGGCTTCGAGAAAAGGCACTATTACAGAATCGCAAATGTACAACATTTTGCGAGAATGCGCGCAGCATCGAGAATATTTTGACTTTGCTCAAAATGTCACAGACCAACCTATACTAAATTACATGATTCTTAAGTTGATTCCTAAGCGCTGCAATCTCGCCAAAAAATCAGCAACAGAACCCGGTAGCTGGGCGGGTTCTAGACATTTTCAAGAAATATATTACGTGCTTTATGACAAAGACAAAAGGTTAAAATATATTCACTGGGCTGGGATACCAATTAAATCGGGTAGCCCTTACTGGAAACTTTGGCAACATTATCGTTATTTGCATCAACAAAAACCTAATTTAATCCAAAGATTGTTCAGATATTTGTAGGAATACATTTTTTATTAAAAAACTATGACTAATGGCATTTATATTCTGGGAAACGATGTGGTTTTTGACCAGTTAGTTGCTTTATTGAACAGTCTCGAAGTCAACGGCGCACAAGATATTCCTGTTTGCATCATTCCATACAATGATAACTTGCAAAAACTGCGAGTGGAAATTGCCTCGCGAAGCAATGTTACTTTATTTGAAAATACCGATTCCATCAATTTTTGGGAAGACTTTGCGACTCAAGCTTGGACATCTCACGAAAAAGCTCAAAAAGTTTGGCAAGCTAAAGGTTGGCGACAAGTTCACTGTCTGGAAAGGCACCGAAAACTTTGCTGTTTTGACGGCCCTTTTGACAAATTTGTCTATTTTGATGCTGACACTCTGTTAATGGGAACTCTGGATTACATCTATCAAAAAATTGATGAATTTGAGTGGGTAGCTAACGATTTTCAGTACAAATCTGACCTCAATTATGTGTTTGATTTATCATCACAAAAACTTGCAGAAATTTTCCAACTTGACGAACTAAAATCTCTGATTTTTTGTAATGGTTGGTTTGCTTCAAAAAAAGGTATTTTAAATCGCAATAATGCAGCAGAACTATTAAAAAAATTGACTTCTGGAGAAGCTGAAATCTTGTCCTTGCGGGGAGCTGACCAACCTTTATTTAACTATTTAGTCGCCCGTAGTGACATTTCTTTTTATAACTTTGCTTACGATCAACCTGCACTGATAACGGGCAATCATTGGTCTTCTCAATTTGATGTGATAGATTATGTTTTATACGATCAAGGACGGCGGCTGACTTATTTACATTATATGAGTATTTCCGCTGCCAAGTTTACTCGATTGTGTGCTGGGGAAGATGTTGAGATTCCCTACCGAGAGGTATTTCTGCACTACCGCTATTTGAATTCGCCGGAAAAACTGCCAAAATTAGTGCCACCGAATTTGTTTGTTCGCTGGCAGAGAAATTTAAAAAATTGGGGGATTCAAAAAATTAATAATGTTTTATTTAAGTGGCGAGTTTTAATCAAGAATGACTAAATTTTTGACTACGAATCAACCCCTTTTCTTTTCTGAAAAGAGGGTTGATGTTTAACTATGGTTCTTCAAAAAAAGAATCCAAGTCTAGGGCTTGGGAACCTCCACGTTGTAGTTCAATTAAAACTTTGCCTAGTTGAGTCCAAACTAGCCATGCTGTTAGTAGTGTCAGCGGCAGGGCTAGAACATAGGAAAGTAATTTTTGGAAGCCGAAAATCTCCATTCCTGAAGCTAAAAATATGCAAATTCCGCCGGACATTCCTAGAAAAGGTAACTGCAATTGTAGACCTTTTAGGTTGGACAAAGTACGACTAGAACGATTTTTAGACCAGAGTTGTACGGCTTGTTTTAGAGTTGCTTCAAAGGCTAAGCCGGAAGCCATACCTGCTAGTAATCCAGCGGACATTAAAAAATACGGAGGTTCTGGAAAGTAATACACGAATAATTCCTGAAGTTGGGTAAATTGGGAATTGGGAATTGGGAATTGGGAATTGGGAATTGGTAAAAGTAGAATTATTTTTCTTCCTTCTTCCTTCTTCCTTCTTCCCTCTTCCTTCTAGTTAAAATCGAGTCAGCGCGGCTGTTCCTGCTGTGGAAAACTCTGCTAAAGCACCTAGGGCCACGTTGAACAGGCGGCTTGGTTGCAGGTCTTCTTTGACTAAGTTCCAGAGGCTGCGAACTTCTTCGGTGTGAATACGATCGTCCTCAATTAACGCTAACATTAGCTGGCGGCGCAAAAACGAGCCTTCCTCTGATAGCAAGAATTGCAAGCCTAGTTGGGCTGTGGGTAGTAGGTCGAAACTGCGATCGGATCTGGCGATCGCGATCATCTCCTCTAACCTATTCCACTGAAATTTGCCATCCTTGAATAATACCTCAATCAGGCGACGCCGCAATGCTGGAGATTCCCCATTCAACAAACGGCGCGCGACGTAGGGATACGCCACCTCGACTATCTTGAAATCGGGATTCAGTGTCAGGGCTAAACCTTCTTCTGTCACGAGAGACCGAATAATTAAGGCAAATTTCGCGGGTACTCGGAAAGGATAATCGTACATCAACTCCGAAAACTGGTCTGTAATCGTCTTGAAGTTAAAATCTGCCACCTTTTCGCCGACAATATCGCCGAGGACAGATTCCAATGCCGGGACGATCGGCATAATATCTGTATCTGGTGTCAAAAAGCCAAGTTTGACAAAATCCTTAGCTAACTGTAAATAATCTTTGTTAATCAAATGAACGACAGAATCAACCAAATTTTCTTTAGTTGCTTCTTCCATCTGATCCATCATCCCAAAATCGATGTAAGCCATGCGGCCATCTGCTAAAGCAAACAGATTTCCCGGATGGGGGTCAGCGTGAAAAAATCCGTGTTCTAACAACTGCCGCAAACCGCTGCGAACTCCGACTTCAATTAAACTATTGGTGTCCAAACCTGCGGCTTTAACACGTTCTATATCTGTCAGCTTGATGCCGTCAATCCATTCGAGAGTCAGAACGCATTTTGAAGTATAGCGCCAGTAAATACTCGGAACTTTTACTGTCGGGTCATCGGCAAAATTTGTCGCAAATTTCTCGGCGTTGCGGCCTTCATTGATATAATCAATTTCCTCGAATAGTTTAATGCCGAATTCATCGACTATTAAAGAGAGGTCGTGGCCGAGATTCAGCGGCAGCAAGGGGCCAATCCATCCAGCAGCCCAGCGCATTAAGTAAAGGTCAAGGCTCAAGACGGGCAGCAAATTCGGTCGTTGAACCTTAACTGCGACTTCTTCTCCGGTGATTAAACGGGCTTGATATACTTGACCGAGACTGGCGGCGGCGACAGGTTCGGAGGATATTTCGCTGTACATTTCGCTAATTTTGCGATCGAGTTCTGCTTCAATAATCTTGAAAGCCCGCACTGAGTCAAAGGGCGGCAATTGATCCTGAAGTTTGATCAATTCTTGGAGAAAGTCTTTGCGGATTAAGTCTGGTCTAGTAGAGAGTGCTTGGCCAACTTTAATGAAAGTGGGGCCCAAGCGAGTGAGTATTTGTCGTAGGTGGGTGGCGCGTTCCGGCTGGTGTGCTGCGACTTCGTGCTGCCAACTGTCCCACAGCATCCCCAGCACGAAGCCTGCAAAAGACCAAATAACAGTAATTGCTCGCCAAATTGCTTTCCAAGGACGGTTGCGGTAATACTGAGCGATCGCTTGTGGATCGTAGCGTCTAGCCTGAGTGAATTGATACTGAGGCACTCGTTTATTTTCCTCTGATTTTATGAAAATTACAGGTTAAATTGAGAATTGAGAATTGGGCATCGGGCATCGGGCATCGGGCATCGGGGATGGGAAGTCGAAAGTTCAAACATTCTTTATTCTTCCCTCTTCCTTCTTCCTTCTTCCTTCTTCCTTCTTCCCTCTTCCTTTTTCCTTTTTCCTTCTTCATCATTGACCGATCGCAAATTTTAGGCGAGCGGAAAATGCACCCGTTGAAGGCGGATTGCCAGCCTAAATTTGTTTCTTTTCATTAAAATTATAGTACATAAAAGTACAAGTGATCGGTCAAAATACTTAACAGATTTCCCCGATCGCAGAAACAGTACGGCACTGCAACGCTGTAATTCCTATGTCAGGAAAGCGTTTTTGTCGATCGGGCGATCGCACAAAACCTACTAAATCCTATCCGCCCTGTGCCAAACAATCTTTCAGCCCATAAATCGCCCGCTCTTGTTGATCCCTGGTCAGTTCCGGGAACATCGGCAAAGACAAGACTTCGCGACAAACTTGCTCAGCCACAGGCAACTGACCGGCTTGATAACCCAAAGATTTGTAAACAGGTTGCAGGTGCAAAGGTAACGGATAGTAGACCATCGAACCGATGCCAGATTCCTGCAACTTAGTCCGCATCAAGTCCCGGAAATTGCCAGAGGAATTGGGCTCGTCTTCTTGACTTGTCAGCCGAATTGTGTATTGATTCCAAACTCCCTTGGCGGCTGGCAATTCCTTGGGGACTGCAACTCCGGGCACGCGGGAGAGACATTCGCCGTAAACTGTCGCGATCGATCGCCTTTGGGAGTTCCAACCGTCGAGATACCGCAATTTAATGCTGAGAATCACCGCTTGTAGGGCATCCAGACGGCTGTTGTAGCCGATTTCTTCATAAAAATACCGAGAAGACTGACCGTGTTCCTTGAGCATTCGCATGGAAGCTGCGAGGGCCCGATCATTTGTCGTCACCGCGCCGCCGTCACCGCAAGCGCCTAGGTTTTTGGTCGGATAAAAGCTGAAACAGCCGATATGGCCGATGCTGCCGACTTTTCGAGACTGCCACTCGGCGCCGACAGACTGGGCGCAATCTTCGATTACCGCTAAATTATGCTTGGTGGCAATTTCCATCAACCGAGTCATATCTGTGGGTTGTCCGAAGATGTGCACCGGCATAATTGCCTTAGTTTTTTCAGTAATTGCCGCTTCGATGAGTTCGACATCCAGATTCAAAGTTGCGCTGTCAATATCGACAAATACGGGAGTTGCACCCACAGCGCTAATTGTCTCAGCCGAAGCGAAAAAGGTAAAAGAAGTGGTAATCACTTCATCGCCGGGGCCAATTTTGAGAGCTCGCAAGGCCAAAATCAGGGCATCGGTGCCGGAGTTGCAGCCAACGCAGTCGGAAACGCCGATATAGTCGGCAAACTCTTGCTCAAAACTCTTGACGGCTGGGCCGCCTACGTAGCCGCCAGAGGCGAGCACTTTTTGCACCGCAGCGCTGATCTCGTCGCCAATCTGGGCGTACTGCTGGGTTAAGTCGAGGGGGGGAACGTTATTCACTCTTGACACCACAAATTGCAACCATTATCAAAGCAAATTTTTACAGTAAAAATGTTTTTCAGAAACCTTTATTCAAATATCTTATAGTTGGACGGGCAAACAATCACTTTATCGAAAGAGAGCGCGTGTGTTAATTCAGCTAGATTTGATTGATTTGGGTTGGGCTTTGGGGATGGTGGCGATCGCGATCGGGCTTTCGGCGTGGCAGGGATTGGGGTTGGAAGGGGCGATCGCGATCGCGGCGGGGCGCACCCTGATCCAGCTAATCGGAGTCGGCTACGTGCTCGCCGTGGTGTTTGCGCCGGAGGGGAAAAATCCTTGGCTGGTGTTAGCAGTGTTAGCAATCATGCTGACAACCGCTAGCATGGTGGCCAGCAACCGCATCAGCAAAAAAATCAAGCATTTACTGCCGTTGGTTTCCGGCTCAATTTTGATCAGTACGGCGTTTACTTTGGGCTATACAAACTTGCTAATTTTGCAACCTGACCCCTGGTACGAACCGCAATACCTGATTCCCTTAGCGGGGATGATTTTGGGCAATGCGATGAACTCTGGGGCGATCGCGGGTGAAAGACTTGTGAGTACAGTTAACAGCAGCCAGTTAGAAATAGAAACCCATTTAAGTTTAGGATCTACACCGCAGCAAGCAGTAAAACAGTACCGCAAAGATGCGATCAAAGCTGGATTAATCCCCACATTAAACACAATGACAGTCGTAGGAATTGTGACATTGCCGGGAATGATGACAGGTCAAATGCTGAGCGGTGTCAGTCCTTTGGATGCAGCATCTTACCAGATTTTGATTATGTTTGTATTAGCGCTGGCAACTTTAATCGCAACTCTGCTATTGACTGAGGGATTGTGCCGGAGGTTTTTCAATCAAGATGCACAATTAATCAAATGGTAATAAGGTTCGATCGTTCGGACTTCAGTCCTCTGAATTAACTGGTTCCCAGCCTGTAACGAGTGAAACAGCAGTGTCATTGTCAGGAACGAAGCAATCGCCAAGACTGAGATTGCTTTCCCGAAGCGCAATGACATACAATATAGATAGATAGATAGATATAGCAATCCTAAATGATTTTCTGTAGGCACACGGCACTGCCGTCCCTACAGATGGATTTTGGGGAAATCACATTTATGTTCGCGGTAAGGATAATGATTTAGGATTGCTATAGATAGATAGATAGATAGATAGATAGATAGATAGATAGATAGATAGATAGATAGATAGATAGATAGATAGATAGATAGCGCGTCTAAATAAATTGTACAATCAATCAACCTTTAAATTGTCGCCATGATTCAAACTGCAACTAAACCAGTAAGCTTTGAAGAATTTCTGGACTGGAAACCCGAAAACGGACATTACGAACTGCACAACGGAGTAATTGTTGAAAGGTCACAGCCATTAGGAAGACATGAGAAAGTGATCGGTTTTTCAGCAAGAAAATTGACCGTGGAATTCGATCGATTAAACCTTCCGTATTTCATCCCCAAACAAGCATTAGTTAAGCCTCCCGATTCTAAATCTGCTTATGAACCTGATATTCTGATCTTAAATGAAGCCAATTTAGAGTCAGAACCTCTGTGGAACAAGTTCTCAACAGTGACTCAAGGGGCATCAATTCCGCTCATTGTCGAAGTTGTTAGCACCAATTGGCAAAATGATTACCTACTGAAAGTTGGCGATTATGAACTAATGGGCATTCCAGAATATTGGATTGTGGATTATCTTGGTTTGGGCAGCCGTCGATTTATTGGGAATCCCAAACAACCGACAATATCGGTTTATCAATTAGTTGATGACGAGTATGAAATCATCCAATTTTGGGGAGATGATCGTATCCAATCCGCAGCTTTTCCAGAGTTAAAATTGACGGTGCAACAGATTTTTCAAGCGGGACTGACTGACGGATGAAATTGCTGGAAATATCGATATCGGGTAGGGACACGGCATTTCCTATTGGTGTCAACTTAACCTCAAACGTAGTGCGAGTTTTCTGTCTAGCGATTAAGCGTCGATCCTGCCTAGCGCCCCTTCTCAAGGGGGGGGGACAAGATTCTTTTCAAAGTCCCCCTTCTTAAGGGGGATTTAGGGGGATCTGGCCTCTGCTATAAACGAGAGATACAAAGGTTTTTAGGCTCAAGTTGACACCAATAGGCAAGGCCGTGTCCTGTATTTCATCGCCATGTCGTGTATTTAATCAGCCCATTGATATAACCTTTGAGGCTAGACAAATTTCGGTTCTTCCTTACTTACTATGCTAAATCAATAGCTAAATTAGTAAAAATATCTGAACAAATATATAAAAAAGTAAATCAAGTCCTTGTCCAGCTTGAAATTTGGGCTAGTTTAATTGTTAATTATCAAAGAGCCTAAATTGTTAAGTTTTAAAAATATTTTGATTTATGGTAAGGTTGGGAAAAAGGTAATTAATAATTGGTAAACTTATTGCGTGATTTTTTGAGCAATGGGGAAACCGCAGATCGAGGCAGATTAACACAGATACACGCAGATGTTTTTCAAGATATGAGAGGGTAAGATTTTAGAAGAATTATCTACAGGTTTGTGATTAGAGAACAGATAACGCATTTACAGCAGCCCCATATCTTTGAAGCAACGGCGCGTTAACTCGATTCTGGCTGCTCCATCGTTTGTACTGCGAATGTCAATGTTTGTGGCAAAAAAATAAGCATTTTTATTCTTCTCTAAATAACCGACATACCAGCCAAGTTGAGGCTTTGTTTGTTCTCCAAAAACTGCCCAGCCTGTTTTTGCCCTGATTGTGTAATCGGGAGTTTGTTCGACAATCATGATGTCTTTAACTAGAGAGATCGATCGCTCGGAAAAGGGTAAGTCGTTTTTGTGGAGACGGCGCAAAAATTGAATTTGCTGGTTGGGTGTGATTCGTAGTTCTCCTTCTAACCAAAATTTATCAATATCATCTTTTTTGCCAATGTTTTGGTTGCCATAATCGGCTTTGGCTACCCATTTTTGCATTTGTTCGTGTCCGACTCGGCGCGCGAGAACTTGGTAAAACCAGACGGCGGAAAGTTTGATAGCTTCTCTCATATTCAAGTCTCGATTCCAGGCGGGAATTTGCCTTTGAATTCCATCCCAAGTGAGAATTGCAAGTTCATTGGAAATTACGCCTGTTTCTAAGGAAATCAAAGAGTTGAGAATTTTAAATGTAGATCCGGGTAAAAAAGCTGTGCTGTTGCGCGGCGGGTTGTGTTGGTAAAGCCGATCGCTATTCAAGTCGTAAATGGCGATCGAGCCTTCTACTCCTAAATCTTGAAAGTGCCTTCCAAAATTGGTTGTTTGAGCGATATCTCCTGCGCCGCGCGGAGATTCCAGGGCTGGAGTTGGTGCGGTTAAGGCCGATTGCTATGTCTGAACTAAAACAGCAGTAATGCAGCTTAATACAATTACAATTAGAGCGATCGCCCGCATGATTCGGTTCATAAAATTCGATAATTGAGGTTGGTTAGCAAAATCACAGACAGTAATTTTAGACGATCGATCGACTTGTAAGTAAGGTGCGTCAGACTTAGGCTGCGTGCGAAATAATTAGATTGTGGGCTTGACGCACCCTACAATATATGCGATCGTTGTGTAAGTCATCAACTACAAAACTGCCATCACAGTCAAGGCTACCAAGCAGCTTAACTGAATTGCTAAACTCACAATCCGAAACTTGGGATCGAGGCCAGCGATGTGAACCATTGAATGCACCAGCCGAAATAGGATGTAGGCAACAATTAGCGAATCTACGACTGTTCCTGAGACGCCCCTAACTGTTAGCAGGAAAACAACTCCCAAATACAAAGGCAGGTTTTCTACCAAGTTGGATTGTACTCGAAATAGTCGCCACAGCAAACTTTCATCGTTTGGTGTGCCGAAATCTTTGGGAGAACCGCCGGCAGATAGATGCCGAATCCTGACTGTCAGCAGCATGACTACAACTGCGATCGTCCACAGGATGAAAATTACTAAACCCCAGAGAGGGACAGTCATATTTGTCTGTTCGATTTGGATCATTTTTTTACCTTGCGAAACTATCGCACCATTGTATTGAGCAAATGTTCGATCGCGCTTGGGAGATTTTCGCACAAACCAGTGTGTACCCTTGATGTTTGAACGATCGTGCTGCGGGGCGCTACGAGCCAGTGAAAGCGCTCTCTGTGGGGAAGTTGACCGATCGCGCCAGATTCCGGGCCGCCCGCACAAATGACGGGAATGACGGCTAGGTGGTTGCGAATCAGTTCCAGATCCAAGGTTGAGTCGATCGCCCTCAAGCGCTGTTCGTCAATTTCGATCCTGGCTTCGAGAAATTTTTTGGTACCGCAGGAAACAATCGCCCCGACGTTGATAAACTCTTCGCGATCGACTTTGGGAACGACGCGGATAATGGCATAATCATACAGACATCGATCGGGCACTAATCGCTTCCTCCAAAAAAATATGTGTTGATTCTAGCCGATTTAGTAGGTACTCAATATAAGCATCGCGATGTTGGTTGCTGTCGGTGAAAGGGGAATTTTCCACCAGCCAAACATCGGGAATCAGTTGAACGATGTTGCGAATGATTTCTGGCGTTAACATCTGAGTCATCTTGAAGTTTGCAGATTCCAGATTGCTCGCAAAACGCAGCAGAACGTGGTCTTTAATTGGGGAAAAACGATCGCGACTGCGCGAAAGATAATCTTTCCAAGTGTGGTGGAAATACATCGCCGCACCGTGATCTATCAGCCACAGCCGGCGGTGCCATACCAGCATATTTGCATTGCGCGGCGTGCGATCGATGTTGGTGACAAAAGCATCGAACCAGACAATTTCCGAGGCCAGATCCGCCTCAGATTTGCCCGCTACGGGGTCAAAGGTGATGGAACCGGGAAGATAGTCGAGGGCGAGGTTTAGGCCTGCACTGGCGCGAATTAAGTCTTGAATTTCCGGGTCTGGTTCAGTGCGGGCGAGTTCGGGATCGAGTTCCACAAACACGAGTTCGGGGATTGGTAGCCCGCAGGCGCGCGCAATTTCCCCCGCTACGAGTTCCGCAATTAAAGATTTTACTCCCTGGCCGGCACCGCGAAATTTGAGCACGTACATACCATCATCGTCGGCTTCGACGATCGCCGGTAACGAACCGCCCTCGCGTAAAGGAGTGACATATCTGGTAGCATTGACTGTTCGCAAGCTAAGACTCATGCTATTTGGGATTTGGGATTGGAGATTTTCGATTGAATAATTGGCCATGACTAATTCTAACGTAACGCCTGTTTTCTTGAGGAATAACGGTAATTGCGATCGTAATTGCGATCCGAGTCGTCATTAGTCTGGGCCATCGGATTAGAATATTCTGGCTCAACAAGAATTGACATAATTTTTAAATATGTAAAGTAACAAAAGAAATATAAAAATATATTTTGGGAATTGAGCCGATTCTACTAAAAAGTCCGAATTATTATCCATCCTAACAACTCTTTTGGGAATAAAATCAGTAAATTCCAAGTTTAACGCAGTTTCCCAAGCTGTTTCAAAATATTTACTACAGCTTCCCCGCGAGTTTTTACTCCCAGCTTTGAATATATATGTTCTAAATACTTTCTGACTGTACCAACGCTAATGCTCAGTTTTGCCGCAATTTCTGGATTAGTCTTACCTTGCGTCACCTCAAATAACACTTCTGTTTCCCGCTTGGTCAACCCTAGAAATTCCAAAGATAGGGATGATAGAGTAAAAAACTCCTGTTCTTCAAGCAACAATAGATATTTTTCCAGCGGTTGCTCAGTCATAAAACGTACAACTAATTT
The DNA here is from genome assembly GCF_036705955.1 of Microcoleus sp. A6-C6. NCBI lineage: Bacteria > Bacillati > Cyanobacteriota > Cyanophyceae > Oscillatoriales > Microcoleaceae > Microcoleus > Microcoleus sp. A6-C6. Next base: position 21,379 of record NZ_JAUBVR010000026.1, read on the forward strand.
TTTTCCTGCTAGCTCTAGTTTTAGTGGTAAATGAGGTGCAGGAATTTCATCATTTGGTGTTACCAGCGACAACTGATATTTAACCCATCGCTGCAAATTGTCTGGCAAACATTTTGTTGAGAATTGTGAGGTTTGAAAATACTTTTTTAGCCAATGTAAAGCTCGTTCGCTCATGAATTGAACTTGCCCATCTCCGTTGAGAGAAATAATTCCCAAGGCCTCCAGAGTATGACGCTGTTGTACCCAATCCTGTTCGATCTGGGTAAACTGATTCATGTTTTGTTGGGCTTGTACCAAATGAGGGTGCAATAAGTTGAATAAATAGCGATCGCGCTCAGTGAAAATCCGGTCTCCCAAAAGTGTAATCGCAATAATATCATCTTGTCCAGAGTAGAGCTTGCTCGCAGATTTAGCAGCCAAAGTAAGAGGTAGTGAAACTGCAATCAGATCCTTGATTCCTCTAGGCTGCATGAGCTTTCCATACAGTCCTTCCAAACGATGCAGTTGCTGCTCGTTTAAGAAGTCTGAAACCTTATGCGCTCGATGGTCACGAGTTCGTAGATAATTACCAACTAGAGGGTTTTCGTAAAAATGCTGGTGGGCAACTTTCTCAAAATTTACTGTATCAAGGCGATCGAACCCAGGGGCAAGTTTATAGTCGAGGGTGGTAGTCTTGCTGTTCTCGAAGGAAAGCGTCGTGTAGGTGTAATCTACTGCGGAAATAACCTTCGAGACTATTGAAAGCAGATGAGATGAGAAATCTTCAACGCTGCAAGTTTTGTATAGTTCCTGTAGGCATCCTGAAAAAATTTTAAAATCATTCTGAGTTAAGTGTTGCATTTTCCCTGATCAAATAATCACTAATCATCTGGACTTGATCTGCATTCAGTTGACAGTTGACAGATGACAGATGAGGGCGACCTCTATCTGGAAGGAAGAGGATTGGAGTAATGAATAGTCGGATTTTAATTTCTCGCCTTTAAGGGTTCCGGCTTTAAACCAATTCTTTCTGGTAATACGAGTTTCCAGGAGAAGTAGCCTTATCTACATGAGTTCTGTATCTTTTTTGTAACAATTGACTACGGCAAATGACGGGTTGAATTTGGATTTTAGATATGACAAGCTTTAAAAACAGTTGACAGTTGGCAGTTGGCAGTTGACAGTTGGCAGTTGGCAGTTGGCAGTTGGCAGTTGATATCATGTATGGTTGATTACCATAACAAAAACGGTTTTTAGTGCGGACTTCAGCCCGCACGCGCGATCGAATCTTACTGCGGTTAAATGAAACTACGAATGTAACAACAAGTCTGAGTTCAAGTTGGAATAGTTGAAATAGTTAAGATATGACTAAACTGCCGCAAAAGCGCAAGCGCCGAGGCGTGATTCTTTCAGATTGGGGTTTACAGCGTCTCCAGAATACTCAGGAACAATTAGCCATTGCTGAAAATGGCGGTTCTGCTTACACATTAGAGCGATTAAGCGATTTGACAGGGCTCAGTGCTCGATCGATCGGACGGCTGCGAAGTGGCAAAGCAGCAGTCGATCGCCAAACCCTAGAAGAGCTATTTCGCGCCTTTAACCTGACTATAACCGACCAAGACTACATCCAGCCAGAGCCAACAGCAGCAGAAAGGCAGCCCGTAAAGTCGATCGCCCAAAATTGGGGAGAAGCCATAGATGTTTCCCGCTTTTACGGGCGTACCGCAGAACTTACCACCCTCACCCAATGGATTCTGCAAGATAATTGTCGGTTGGTGTGTATTTTTGGGATTGGTGGCATCGGCAAAACGGCTTTATCTGTCAAACTGGCAGAACAGCTACAAAACCAATTTACCTACGTCATTTGGCGAAGTCTCCGCAATGCCCCGCCGCCGGAAACTTTCTTAGCAGAATTAGTCTCATTTCTCTCAGGACAACAGGATACAAAAGCAGAAATTAGCAGCTTGATTCAGTGTCTACAGAATCATCGCTGTCTGCTGGTGATCGATAATACCGAAAGCCTGTCACAACCTGGGAATCAGAGTGGACAATATCGTCCCGGCTATGAAGCTTACGGAGAAATGTTGCGCGCGGTGGCCGAAACTCGCCATCAAAGCTGTTTGGTGTTAACCACCCGCGAAAAATGCCATCAATTTGCTCAATCGGAAGCGGGCGACTTGGCAGTACAGGGCTTTTCCTTGGGCGGTTCTCCAGAAGCCTCCCAAGCATTGATTAAGGCGACGGAATTAACTGGCTCGGAGAGTCAAAAACAGGATTTGTGCGATCGCTATCGATGCAATCCCCTAGCATTAAAAATCGTTGCCACCACCATTCGAGATTTGTTCAGCGGCAATATTGCTCTTTTCCTAGCACAAAACGTTACTGTATTTGGTGATGTTTCAGATTTAATTCAACAACAATGCAGTCGTCTTTCCAGCTTAGAGAATCACGTCATGTGCTGGTTGGCGATCGATCGTGAATGGGTTTCTTTTGCCCAACTTCGAGAAGATTTAAATGCTGGCATATCCCAAACGCAGTTGATGGAAGCCCTGCAAAATTTGAAATGGCGATCGTTGATTGAAACTAACGCAGGTCAGTTTACATTACAGCCTGTGGTGATGGAATATATCACGCAGACGCTGATCGATCGAGTTTGTGATGAAATTGCAGACAGCTTATCCTCTACTCCCTTGTCCCCAACTTCCGTGCTGCAAACCTATGCCCTGATGAAAGTACAGGACAAAGACTATATTCGAGACAGCCAAATTCGCGTAATTGTAACGCCGCTAGTCGCCCGGTTGCTGAACCAGTTTGGTTCAAAAAAAGACCTTGTTTATCAATTGCATCAAATCTTATATCGCCTGCAAACCGAGTGTCCCAATCAAACTGGATATGCGGGCGGTAACATGATCAATCTGTTGCGCTATCTGGAAGTTGACTTGAGCAATTGCGATTTTTCCTATCTCAGTATTTGGCAAGCAGATTTTCAGGATGCGAATCTCCATCGAGTTAATTTCGCCCATTCTGACCTGTCCAAATCCCGGTTTACTCAACCGTTTGGCAGCATTTTAAGAGTTGCTTTCAGCCCGGACAGTCAACTACTGGCGATCGGAGATAGCAACAATACAGTGTCAGTTTGGCAGGTTGCTGACGGACAACCGAGAGGGATATTTAGAGAGCATTTTGGTTGGGTTTGGGCGGTTGCGTGGAGTCCAGACGGTCAAATCCTAGCCAGTGGGGGTGAAGATCGCAGCATCAGGCTTTGGGATATTGAATCTGGCAATTGTTTGGCAATTTTGCAAGGACATCAGGCTACTGTCAGAACATTGGCATGGTGGCCCAACGGACATCTCCTTGCTAGTGGGGACGATCGCGAAATTCGACTCTGGGATACTCGTACCGAAGAATGTGTCAAAATCTTCCAGGGACATAGCCATCGGATTTCCTGTGTTGCTTGGAGTCCTGACGGTCAAATCCTAGCCAGTTCCTCCTGGGATCGAACCGTTCGACTCTGGGATATCCAAAGCGGTGAGTGCCTCAACATCTTATCTGGACATACCCACGGAATTTGGTCTATTGCTTGGACTTCCGATGGAAAACTACTAGCCACAGGCAGTGAAGATCGCAGCGTGAAGATTTGGGATGCCGATCGCGGTGAATGTCTCCAAACCATACAAAAATATGATTCTGGTGTATTCTCAGTCGCTTGGAGTCCCGATAGCAAAATGCTGGCCAGTGCTAGTGGAGGCGATAACATCACAATCTGGGATACAGCGATCGGTCAATGTTTGCAAACCTTAGAGGGACACACTAACTCGATTTGGTCTGTGACTGTGGCTTGGAGTGCCAACGGGAAAACGATCGCCAGCGGTTCCCACGACCAAACCGTGCGACTGTGGGAAGTATACGGCGATCGATCGAGTGACTGCCGCAGTTTCAAAACCTTACAGGGATACAGCAATTCCATGTTTGCGGCAGCTTGGAGTCCCGATGGGCGCACCCTTGCCAGTAGCAGCGCCGATAGTCGGATTCGGTTGTGGAATCCCGATACAGGATTGTGTTTGAAAATGTTGCAGGGGCGTCGCAATTGGATTTGGAGTTTAGCTTGGAGTCCCGATGGCAGTATCCTCACCAGTGGTTCGGATGACTGCGATATCAGGCTTTGGCATCCCAGCAGCGGCGAATGCTTGACAACTCTGCAAGGTCATGCAGCCTGGGTATGGGCTGTCGCTTGGAGTCCCAACAGTCAAATTCTCGCGAGTGCCGCGGGCGACTTGAACATTCGGTTGTGGGATATTCAACAGGGGAAATGCCTGCAAATCTTGCAGGGACATAGCCATTGGATTGGGACTGTAGCCTGGAGTCCCGATGGTAAAACCCTTGCTAGTGGTGGTAACGATCGAACTATTCGACTCTGGGATAGCAGCAGCGGCGAATGCTTAAATATCTTGCAGGGACATCAAAACTGGGTGGAATCTGTAGCTTGGAGTCCTGATGGCAAAACCCTTGCTAGTGGTTCGCACAATGGAAGCATCCGACTTTGGGATAGCAACACTGGTAAGTGTCTGAAAATTTTGCAGGGACACAGCAATAGGGTAAGGGCGGTGGTGTGGAGTCCCGACGGTGAAATGCTGGCTAGTTGTTCGCACGATCGAACTATTCGACTGTGGGATGTGGGCGCGGGAGAATGCTTGAAAATTCTAGAGGGCCACGCCAGTCAGGTTTGGTCAGTTGCTTGGCGTCCTGTTGTCTGGGATGAGGCAAAAAATCGCGACTTCGTTCTGGCAAGCAGCAGTGCTGATGAGACGATTAAGCTTTGGGATGTCAACACCGGTGACTGTTTGAGAACTCTCAGAGCCGATCGCCCCTATGAAGGTATAAATATTACCGGAGTTACGGGCATTACACAAGCTCAGAAAGCCACATTGGAGGTCTTGGGGGCGATCGGCAAACAGTTTACAGTTTACAGTTGATAGTTGACAGTTAAGAGTTGTAGGGGAGAAGCATTCGGGCGATTATTTGTGAAATAAATTCAATTAGATTTGTATCCTAATGCTTCGCCCAGATTATTAGGACGCAACCGATCCAACCGGACAAAGTGATTCTGTCCGGTCAAGAGTACCATCTTGTTATTGGCAATTAGAATCCTTGAACCGAGATGATATTGTCTTGAAGCTGTGCCGAAGTTACACCATCAACAAAACCTAATATATTGCCGGAATTTTTAATTTTGATGAGAGTTCCTGTCGTTACAATAGGGTCAGGATTGAGTAAACCTGTCAGATTTTGGTCTTTTAAAACTTGTGGCCAGTCAAACCCCAATACAATTGTCACATTTGTCAGGTTTTCCAAAACTACATCGCTAGCAGTCAAACCTCCTGCTAATCCAATTCGATCGAAACCAACTCTGAAAAGGCTAATCAGATCCGCATTATTGATATCTGTAACTCCGGGTTCTGCTTGTAAGACATACAAGTTGCTGCCGATTTTAGGCAAAGAAATATTGTCATCTAATCCGAATAAAATATCTCGCCCCAAACCTCCAATTAAAGTGTCATACCCATTACCACTAACTAAGAAATCATTGCCTCTACCACCCAATAAAAGATCGTTTCCCCCAAAGCCATAAATCAAATCTGCATCTTGCCCTCCGCTGAGATAGTCATTTCCAGCATCTCCACCTAGTAAGTCTTTCCCCCTGCCTCCGAATAAGGAATCGTTACCCAAACTTCCTCTAAGAATGTCTTCTCCTTCATTGCCATACACCAAATTGTTAGCTGCTGAAATGTTGACTGTATCGTCCCCTCCGAGCATCCAGACTCCCAAAGGAAAATTATTGGTATCTGCGATCGACAAAAAAACTTGTTCGGATGTATTGTCGCCAATTAAGCGACGCGGCTCGGATGGATCTGTTTGTAAAGCCATGATGTCTTACCTGATAAAAAGTTGTCATTGAAGTGATGAAAATAGAATTGTTTAACAACAATCGAAAGTCAAATAATTACAGCCTTTGGAGTTAAACAAATAGGTAAAGTCGAGTCGTTACCAGTCAAACCATCTAAGATGTCGTTGCCGGCCTCACCGTAAAGTCGATCGCCCCTATGAAGGTATGAATATTACCGGAGTTACGGGCATTACACAAGCTCAGGAAGCCATATTGGAGGTCTTGGGGGCGATCGGAAATTAGCCTGAACAGGGCTTGATTTTTCGTAGGTTTTGCCTATGAAAAATCAAGTTGATCCACAACTCCTAGCAAGGACGAGGAGTCCTAAACAACCAAGGTGATATCTCGATTGGGAACAAATCCACTACCAACCTGCAACCTTGCAACCGGAATAGTAAAGAAGTTCAACGCGCCAGTGCTCTGGTTGTAGTTAAATCCCTCGGTTGAGGATATTCCACCATATCCACTCTTGGAGATGTTGAGTTTATCAACCTCCCAGGGGTGAAAGTCTCTGATTACATCAACGCCGTCATAAGGTGAGTAAGAAATGAACATATCTGCTCCAGGACCCCCTATAAGCGTGTCGTTACCAGGCTCACCACCAAGCCTATCGTTGCCATAACCACCGTCGAGGTAGTCATTGCCAAAGGAGCCAGCCAATTCGTCGTTGCCATATCCACCGTAAAGGGTATCGTTGCCATACCAACCATCTAAGGTATCGTTGCCCCCCTCGCCCTTGAGTATATCGGCAGAATCGTTGCCAGGTCGCCACCAAATATCACCACCATTGAGGTAATCATCACCTTCACCCCCCAAGATGCTATCCATGCCATCTTGGCCATAGATTTGGTCATTATTCTCATCACCTAAGAGGGTGTCATTGCCAGAGTATCCGTACAAGGTATCATTCCCAAGACCCCCATAACCCTTATCGTTGCCCTCCCAGCCAAATATCAAGTCGTCGCCCGCTTCGCCAGAGATAGTATCCTTGTCGGCACCACCATTCAAAGTGTCGGCGTACATTGAACCTCTAATATCAGTCATCGAAGTTTCTCCTTGATTTTGAAGTTTGTTTCCTTGTTTTATCTAGTTCTCAAAGTTAAGAACCTAGATGTTTAAGCAGCATGGGATTAATTTCCTAATTAATTGAAATCTAACGCTGCATCTGATATATCAACTTTGTCCTGACTGACAGCAAACGTCCAGGACAGTTAGACAGTTAAGTTAGCCATTTAAGCCATCCGCCAAAAACCAGCAAAAAATGAAGCTTGAAAGCTATGCCAGAAAAACCTTTTAGTTTTTTTATCAACGGTTGTATTTAGCGATTCGGTCACTTATGCTGTAATCTAAAAACAGAAAAGAGTACCCATTGGGTACTCTCAGAGTTGGCTCCGTAATTGCTAAGCATCACGGATAAAATAACCTGTGTAGGTTGGGTTTAGGGACGAAACTCAACGCCATATAAATGTTAGATTTTATGCTTCAATCCAACCCACAAGAAAATTAATTCTTTGTGGAACAGGCCGGAAAGCCTGTTATTCAGAAAGGTACAATATCTCAGTTAAACAGACTTGACATAATATCAATTCCGGTTGCACTGGAATTAATATATTACCCACAGCTTTCGACACGGCAGTGCCGTCTCCCTACAATTGAACGCGGGGAAAAGGCACTGCCGTGTCCTCTATATCATAAGGAGTGCAACCGGAATTGATATCACTGTTGAACTCAGATAAAAGTCAATTCATCCTCATGGCAATAGAATGATATCCTGTTGTACTGAGAAGCCTGCTGGCTTATTCTCAAGAGTTGCAAACTGAACTTGGCCGAACAAGACAGCACCAGTATTGCTGTTATAGCTGAATTGGTCGAGAGAAGTAGCGCCAAAACTTCGGTGAATTTCAATTTTGTCAACTTCACTCTTCTGGAAGTCTTTGATGGTGTCAATCCCTGTGGGAACAAAATAGAATCTGAATCCATCTGCGCCTGCACCGCCCCAAAGAATGTTATTGCCGGCAGGATCGAGATCGCCACCACCAACTAAGACATCATTACCATTACCGCCATAGAGGATGTCGTTACCACCACCACCGGAAAGTTGGTCATTATCATCGTTACCGTAGAGGATATCGTTACCCTTCATGCCTTGTAGGTTGTCATTTCCACTATCACCTAAAAGCGTGTCATATCCATCACCACCAAGAATGATATCTTTGCCACCTCTACCATTGATTAGATCGTCTCCACTTTCACCTTTGATGAAGTTCTTGCCGGCGTTACCCAGAATATAATTATTCAAGTCGTTACCGGTGCCATCGATATCAGCAGTATCACTCAAAGTCAGGTTTTCGACGTTTGCACCCAAGGTATAGCTGATAGTGGAAGTGACTACGGTATCAGTACCTTCACCTGGTTTCTCGGTAACTAAATCACCAACATTATCAACCAGGAATTGGTCATTACCTGTACCACCAAACATTTCGTCGGCACCAGCACCACCATAGAGTTGGTCGTCTCCGGTACCACCATAGATTTGGTCGTCTCCATCGCCACCATTTAGGAAGTCGTTACCGCCTGCACCAAATAAATAGTCGCGATCGCCCAAACCATACATCGAGTTGTTGGCATCGTTGCCTACCATAGCATTATGGGCGTTGTTGCCCGTGCCGTCAATGGCAGCGGTTCCTTTCAAAAAAAGGTCTTCGACGTTTGCTCCCAAAGTGTAGCTGACGGTGGATTCTACTCTGTCAATACCTTCGGCAGTATTCTCCACAACTACGTCAGCAATATTATCGACAAAGTAGGCATCATTACCGCTACCACCATACATTTTGTCTGCACCAGAACCACCATCAAGCTCATCGTCTCCGGCTTTACCGTAGAGTGTGTCGTCGCCTGCCAACCCTGTGAGGCTATCATTGTCAGGGGTGCCATTTAGTAAGTCGTTATTAGGAGTACCTGGAATGTTAGCCATCTTAAATTTCTCCAAAAACAATGATCAATTTGTCTGAACTGTATCGGGCGATAGCAAGCGCCACGATCCGTTAATAACTTATCTGCAATTTGTGAATTAGAGTAGCAATTTGCAGATACCAGGTGCGGCGATAGGTGTTGCACTCAAAACTTTGCTATGAATTTGAGTAAATGTAAATTGGAACAATAGGAAATACTGCAATAATGAAACAGTATGAGGTTGATTTCCTGATTTTTTGAAATCTAACGCTGCACTTGATATATCAACTTTATCCTGATTTATGGTGAACGTCCAGGACAGTTAGACAGTTAAGCTAGCCACTTAAGTTTTGCTGCACTAATTACTGAAGCGTTACGTCTGAAAAGTATATCCCGCAAAGTTTTTGGTTTTTACAAAGATTGTCGTATTTAACGATTCAGTCACTTATACTGTAATTTTAAATAACAAAATAGTACCCAATGGGTATGGGTACATTTCAATAAATGCAAATCTATGAAAAAATGGCTATAATGAAAAGGCTAGTAAAAACGCAAAAAAAGAATCAGGTAAAAAATGACACATTAAAACTAAGAATATCTAAAAATCTCTAAGTTATTTTAGGATTTAAATTGAGGGCTGATGTACAAATTTGCTGCGGCAGCGGAGGATGAATTAGTTGTGTTTGGTGCGGCAAAACCGGGATACGGCGATCGCGAAGTTGCTGGCTGGATTGATTTTATGCGATGCCAGAAGATCGATCGAGTTTGTTGCTTGCTTCCCGATACGCAACTGATGGGCTATTCTGACTTGCTGGGAAGCTATCGAAATGTTTTTGGGTGCGATCGCGTTTGCTGGGCTCCGATCGCCGATTTTGAATTGGCCAGTCGCGAAATTTTAATCGATCGCATTTTACCATTTTTGGCATCTGCAAATCGATCGGGCGATCGGGTGGTAGTTCACTGTGGCGGTGGAATCGGGCGTACAGGACAGGTTTTGGCTGCTTGGTTGGTTAGCGGGCGGGGATTTTCTAACCAAGAGGCGATCGCGACTGTCAAAAAAACTGGCAGAAATCCCTATGAAGCTGCGATCGCTGCTGTTTTCAAAGGTCGAAATCCCTGGAAAGTCGTTCGAGAACTTGATACTTTATTAGATGATTGCCGTCGTGCTTTTGGCATTGACTTATTTTAAGTACAGTTGGCTTCGTAGATAATTTTTCTGGTTTTTCCAGTTTTTAGGTCTTGAAAGCGCCACAAACCCGCATAGCCGGAATTTTTGAACTCTGGATGGTCTTTGACGCGGCTTTCAAATATGGGTTCTTTAGCTGCAATTTGATTGGGCTGAAGCTGGAAATTGCCCGAGGGTTTAATCCAGTAGAGCTTCTTATCAGCATCGACTAGAATGCGATCGCCATCAATCGCAACGATCGCAGAATCGACTGGTTTAGCCCATCGCTGGATTCTGTTATTTCTAGGATCGACTTCTACCACTTTGTCCGAACTTAAATAACCTTTTGTATCAACATCTGGCAGAGAAGTTACGCGGGCAAGTGCAGCCTTTCCACAGGGATGTCTGCTAATTTTAATCACACGCGGGTCTGGTTTTACTTTGTCATTAACCATAAAATAGAATTCGGCTGTTTGAGGTGATTGTGCCACAGAGGTTGTTCGATAAGTGGTTAAAGAAGCAACTGCAATACTGGTCAAAACAACAAAGCTGCGAAGTATTAAAGAATGGGGCATAATTTTTCTTGATTTTTCGGTTAACTACTGACAGTGGACAATGAAAATTGCCAACTGTCAACTGCCAACTGTCAACTGATTTGTCACCGCTTCGGCGAAGGGAACCGGCGCATCAAGCTGCAACCAGTGGCTGGTTTCGGGTATGACGGTGGTGGCAATTTTGGGGCGGAGTAGGTGGAGGCTGAAGGGCCAGGAGTTGGACGGTGCGAGCACTGCTGCGATTCGCGCGCCCGGAGTTGCAAGGATGCGATCGATCGCACCGACAGCATCGTAAGCAAACATACCTTTGTACATACCGACTAGACGATCGCGCGGTGTGGCGTTAAGGCGTGCGATCGTAGTTTCCCGCGTCGCAGAAGTACCGCCTTCGAGGGCTTGGACGAACTTTTCCTCTGCCGCAGCGCGGTAGTCATCGCCCGCTAGCGCTGCGAGGAAGGGAACCATCTGTTCTTGGTATACGGATGGTGGGAGGTAGTTAAAGTCACCGGGGGGATCGGCGAGGATGACGCGGGTGATCCGGGTTGGGGCGGAGGCGGCGGTGGCGAGGACGACGAGGGCCCCGAAGCTGTGCCCGATAAGGGCTACTTGCGGGATATTCAGCGCGTCGAGGACGGCGATGATGTCGGCGGCGCAGCTATCGGGGCTGTAATCGCCATCTGCGGGCGGTTCGGATGCGCCGTGGCCCCGGAGGTCGATCGCCAGAATGCGCTGGTTTTGACCGAGATTTGCTCGCAAAAGTGCGATCGTCTCGTCCCAAACTCCGATGTCGTAGGCCATACCATGTACTAACAGGACGGGGATGGCTTGTGGTTCTGCGCCGCTTACTGCGCCCGTGTCGGTGAGATTGAGTCGCCCCGCTGGGCCGGCGACAGTTGTAAGGTGCATAAAATACCTCGACTTCTACAAGGACACAACAATGTTTTGTTCTTCAACAATTTTGACTTCATATTCCGCACCCAACATTCATATATGGGTGCAGGTGGGCTGTGGAAAGTGGGCTACAAAGTCATCGGCGCCACAGGTTCAATCTCTCGATTAAAACCTCCTACCTGATTTGTTCGCAACACCCAGGCTTCCCCACCCTGTTCGAGAAAGGCTTGAGTCACTTCATCGCTTGTCAGACGCGGTAGAATTGTGCGCCAACTCAACAGGCTTCGGCGAATCTTTTGCAGCGGACGATCTTCTAAAGTGCTGCCCAAAACTTCATCTTGATTCTTCCAGTCGGCGCGTGCGGTTCCACAGGGCAACAGCAGCCGTTTTAACTCCTTGCTCAACTGTTCTAACTGATCTAATTTATCTAATTCTTCGGGGTGTTGTTGTTTCGATGCTTCGATATTTGGGAGAGACAGAAGCGATCGAGCAATTTGCCGCATTGCTGCATACAAAGCTTGATTGGAGTCTTGAGTGCAATTGTAGTCAGGCCCAACAAACGTCCCTCCGGTACCATCGCCAATCCGGTAACGAGCCGCCATGATTTCTAGCTGGTAAATCAATCGATCGAGTGGCGATCGCTTCGGGCCGTTCTGGGTTTCATACTCGCTCGTGAAAGCATCGAATTCGATTATCGTATCGCAAACCGGGCGCAAACCCAACCAGCCCAACTGTCTGTCCCCCATGTAGCGCGACCAATGCAAACTCCCAGCAATCAGCCCCTCCTTGTTGTGTGTGTAGATTTGGTGATAAACAATGTCAAACCGCAGTTCATTCGCCAGCGGTTCTCGCACGACTGTCGCGAGTCCGTAAGCAAAATGCCCGAAGTAGAGCGGAGTTTTGGTAGCTGGTTCTGCTTTTTTGCCTCCAATCCCACCATAGATGTGAATCAGTAAGGCTCGTTTTCCTTCGTACCAATTGGCTGGATTTCGATTTGATTTGAAACGAAACAATGCCTTACTGGTTTTTCCCTTCTGAGCAACCAGATTGCTCCAAGTCTCGTGTTTGAGGTAGTGTTTGACTGAGGTTTTGCCTGCAATCTGTCGGTCAGCTTCAACCTGCAACAGACTCCGAGGCGCGATCGCCTGCACGACAAATCGCCCCGATCGATCCGGCGCACCGTAAATATACCATCCAGTTTCATTTAGGGGCGATTTCTCAATGTTTTTGCTGATGGAGGAAGGAGTCTGATTGCTATTGGCAATTACTGGAGGCAGGCTAACGATTTCTTGGGCTCCCGCGAATTGTCGCGAGGCGCGATCGAAGTGAATTACCTCAAACAAATCACCATTCGGCTGAAGCGATCGCACAAATTTGACTAACCCGTAATAACGTCCGGTAATTTGCACTGGTTCGCGAGCAATGGTCAGAATGTTGTTCTGTGCAAATTGTTCCACACCCACGGGTTCTTGCAGCATCACAATTACATCATCGTGAGGATGCGAACCTGCGATCGACTCTAGGGGATTAACTTGTCGCCAGTGATTGAGCCTTGTTGGGTGAACTATGCCTTTTTGTTGGCTACGTTCAGCTTGAGGACTGAAATGCACGTCTTTCGTCACGGCCCGAACGTAGGCCTGCACCAGGCGATCGTCACTAAAGCGCAGGATCGCAACTTGTCCCACAAAATGCTGAAATTCACCAGGCGCGTGATGAATTTCAAACAACGCGCCTTGAATCGTTTGCCGTTGCTCTTTGGCAGGCAAAATTAATCGCCCCATCCAAGGCGCAATGGGGCGGTAATATTCGGGCGACACAGATTGATCGATCGGATAAAACTCTGGTCGATTGAAAGCCGCTTGCTGGTAGCGTTCGTAGTTACTCAATTTGTCGGAAACGGCTCGATCGCTCTTTTGTGCAGTACCGAACAATATCTCTCCTAATTGCTGCCAGAACTGGCTGAGGGCAGTTTCATAGATCATTTTATAGCAGTTGACGGTTGATTGTTGACAGTTGACAGTTGACAGTTGACAGTTGATTGTTGACAGTTAGTATAGTACGAGCCTCAAACCGTTTTCGCTCGAGGGTGAGCGTCCTCTCGATCTGGAGGTTATTTATAGAAAATACCTTGAGTGGCGGTTGCTGTCACATTCAAGGTATGTTGTTGCGCTGTCTTCGCTCTTTTCTATAGAAAATAGCGCTACATCGCAACTACCTACCTACAGGTGGCGCGATCGCAAATATGAATCATAATTGGCACGCGGGGCATAAATAATCTGCTCTCCCCCCGCCCCCTATTTTAGTCAACTATCGCCTCATTTAAGCAAGTTTTTCTTAAGTCACATCTTCCTAAATTTGCACCTCTTAAATCTGCATCTTTCAAGTTAGCATTGCTTAAATCTGCATAACTCAAATTTGCGCCTCGGAGATTAGCATCTGATAAATTAGCTCCAACTAAATTGGCCCTAACAAGTTGCGCTCCACTCAAATTACTGCCACTCAAATTTGCTCCTGGCATCTCGGCTGATGTTAAATTGGCTTGGCATAAATTAGTGCCACACAGGTCAGCTAAATTCAATTTAGCATAACTCAAATCAATCTTTTCCAAGCAAACTTTATCCAATTGAGCGCATCTCAAATTGGCATTAATAAAAAATCTGTCTCCCAGGGAATAACGGCGCAGCAATTCGTCCGCTGCCAAGCGAATTAAAACTGTTTCGGAAGCATTTTGGTAGCACCACGAAGTCTCTAGCAAACTAGCGGCTGCTTCAATTGCTACCTTGTCGGATTTAGGGAGAACCAAACTATTGCAGCCATCCCACTCACCCTTGAGCATAAATGCCATGTCAGAAGCTGCTGCAATTGAGTCGCACAGCAAAACGGTTTCTTGTTTGGGTTGCAGCCAGTTCATTAAACCTATCGAACTATTGTTTTTCACGGTTTGTTCGGGATTTGTTTGTTCTTCTTAATTATAGGTAAAATTATTTTTAATGTGTTGAAACGGTAGGAACGCGACGCGCACCTACCGTTATAGTTCTGCGAATTAGCCCTAGATATCGCAGCAGCCAAAAGGCACTTGTCAGAATCTGACTAATGGCTGATGACTGATGACTAATCTGTTGTACTTACGTGATCGATTCTCTCTAATTGCCAGAGAATTTGGTTCCCCTCGCGGCGGACGCGAGAAACTACCCAGTTGCGCCACACCCAATTGTCTCCGCGGCTGGTGACAGCGCTGGCATTTACATCCATCAAATCAGCCAGTTCAGAACTGGTAATCAAGTAGCCTTTGGTGGCCACTTCATCGGCGATGTGCAAAGTTTCGATCAGATTGCGGAGTTCCTGAACCCTTACCTCGCGGGGCAAGTTCTCCAGGGTATCGGCAGTTGAATCCATCATGGTAGAGTTGGAGATCGGAAGGTCAGAAGTTATGACATAGGATTCTATCGTTTTGTTACCAGTTGCGTCCGTTTCTTCCAAAACAATTGGGTTTTCAAAGCGTAGGGGCGATGCCCCCGTGCTCGCCCCAGCCTCGTCTGCTGTTGGTGGATGCTGTTGCAGTTCGGGAGTGAGATTGTGGGAGAAGTTGCGGGCGATTTCGTCGCACCTGTCGTTGTAGAAGTCGCCGGAGTGGCCACGGACGTGTTCCCAGTTGACTTGCCGGGAATTCAGCTTGTCTAGCAGATGCCAGAGGTCTTGGTTGACGACATCTTTGCCCGTCGAGGTTTTCCAGCCTTTGTTTTTCCAGCCTTGAATCCATTTGGTGATGCCGTTTTTCACGTATTCGCTGTCCGTGTAAAGGGTGACTGGTTCGGTTTGACCGGAATTGGCAAAAAATTCTAATGCAGCGACGGCAGCCTGCATTTCCATGCGGTTGTTGGTGGTTTGAGGGTCTGCACCTCCGAGTTCGTGACAGTTGCCGTCGGCGAAACAAACTACTGAACCCCAGCCGCCGGGGCCTGGGTTGCCGGAACAAGCGCCGTCTGTGTACAAGCTTTTGATGGTGGGAGTTGTCATGAGTGAGTTAATTGGTTATTTACGATTATTCAGTTTACTGGTGCGATAATTAAGGAAATTGCGATCGTTTTATTTGCTGCCATGAAAAACGTCAACTTAAAGATTAAAAAGGTCGCGCTATTTATTTGTCCGTTTTCTTTGTTAATTTTTAATACTTTTGCCCAGGCGCAAACAGTTGTGCCTGCTGCTGACGGTACGGGCACGGCTGTCACCCGCACCGGCAACCGCTACGATATCAATGGCGGCAGTTTGTCGGGAGACGGGGCGAATCTTTTTCACAGTTTTGGGCAATTCGGCTTAAATCAAGGTCAAATTGCTAATTTTCTGACTAATTCGGCTATTCAAAATATATTAGCTCGTATTTCTGGCGGGAACCCTTCGCTAATTAATGGTTTGATTAATGTCACGGGCGGCAATTCTAATCTGTTTCTGATTAATCCTGCGGGGATTGTGTTTGGCCCGAATGCGAGTTTGAATGTGCCGGGGGCTTTTACTGCGACTACTGCGACGGGTGTGGGTTTTGGTTCTAATTGGTTTAATGCTGCGGGGACAAATAATTTTAGCGCGTTAGTTGGTGCGCCCAATACTTTTTATTTTGGCGGAAATCAACCGGGAAGTATTGTTAATGCTGGCAATTTGGCTGTGACTCCAGGCCATAATTTATCTTTGTTGGGCGGTACGGTTGTTAGTACGGGGCAGTTGTCGGCACCGGGAGGGCAAATTACTGTTGCTGCGGTTCCGGGCGAGAATGTTTTGCGTATTAGTCAACCGGGACTTTTGTTGAGTTTGGAGATATCAGCGGGCGGGAATTTGGGGAATTCTCCACAAGGTTTAAATCCTGTTTCTTTGCCGCAGTTGCTGACAGGTACGGGGCAAAATCAGGCGACTGGTGTTGTGGTTGCGGATGACGGTAGCGTGCGGCTTGTGGGTTCTGGTTTGCAGGTGAATTCTGGGGATGTGGCGATTGCTGCTGGGAATACGTCTGCGCTGGATCAATTGAATGCGGGAAGTGCGACTATTTCGGCTGCGGGAAATCTGACGTTAGCGGGGACTAGGTTGCAAACTGCGGGGGATTTGAATTTGCTGGCAGGGGATGCGGTACGGGTTCGCGATCGCGTTGAGAATCCGTTTTTGGCGCGGGCTGGGGGGAATTTAGAGATTAGGGCCGATCGCGCGATCGACATTCTCACCTTAAACGCCACCGGCGGCTTGTCTCTTCCGCCACAATTCCAAAGTGGCGGCAATTTAAGTTTAATCAGCAACGGCGTTATTTCCGGGGATTCTCACTTTGCTTCGAGGGGCAATTTTTTGGTGCGCAATCTGTCAGGAATGCCGGGAAATTTTGTGAGTTTATTTGACCCGATTATCAGTTCCGAAGGAGATGTTTTCTTAGGAGATTATACGGGTGTTTCGCTGAAAGTGGAGGCGAGGGGAAGCATAGTTGCTGAGGATATTACAATTACGGGGCCTGATATTGCATTGGGTAATGAAAATGCGAGTTCCGATCCGGATATTCGTATTTTAACCAGCAGTCCGGCCTTAATTTTGCGGGCGGGAGTGGCAAATCTGGTAAATCCGCTTAATATTTCTCCTAATAGTTTAGCTGACGATGCAGCTTTTAGTTCGGGATCGATTTTTCCCAGAAATTTGATTTCTGTTGAAAATATTTTTGCGGGCGGGCCGGTGATTTTATCTGCCACGGGAGATGTGGCAACTAGAGATATTAATGGCGGTAGCATTAGTCTCACAAGTGCCGCAGGGGCTGTGCTAGTTGGGGGCAGATTAACGTCTGGTTCGACTATTAATATTGAAGCTGTTAACAATATTATCTTGACCAGTGACATCTCTCGTGGTGATATCAACGGCAATATTACTCTGAATGCGACTGGGGGTAATATCCTAACGGGTGCGATCGATAGTGGGACGAATGGGGCGATCGCACTTACAGCAGCCGGTAATGTGAATTTTGGGAATTTGCAGGGTTCTCAAGTGAATGTTACCAGTAATTCCGGCGCTCTGGGAGTGTTGACCGATCCGAATACAATTGTCCCCAATACAACACCCGCCAACGTTACAGCCACCGAGAATCTCACTTTGGCAGCTTCTGGCGACTTAACCGTAGGGAACCTCGCGGGTGCGACTGTCAGCGCTACCAGCAGCAGCGGAAGTGTGACTACGGGTACGATCGCCAGTACGGGAGATGTCAGAATTGTCGCGGGACAGGAAATTAGCACAGCGCTAATAACCGTTAATCCGACTGCGGCAAATCCAGTTAATCCTGCGATTCCCACACTCAATTTGGACGCGCAAACTAATATTAACGTGGCATCGATTGATGCTGCCGCCGCCAGCATTGCTTTGAGAGCTTCTAGCGACTTAAATACTGGGAATTTGCAGGGGGCGGCAGTTGATGTTAATAGTGATGGGGGAAATATTGCGATCGGCAATACTGTGTCAACTGGAAATATCAATGTAAGAAGTGCGGGAAATGTGAATTCAGGGGATTTGCGGGGTTTGGGAGTTAATATTAACAGCAGTGCGGGGACGATTGGAGTTACCAGTGCCGCCGCCACCAGCAATGTGAATTTGACAGCTTTGGGCAATATAAATTCAGGAATTTTACAGGGAAGTAATGTTTCAGTTAATAGTAATGCTGGAAGCATTCAGACTGCAAATGTTACTGCAGCTAACGGTGTGACTTTGACAGGATCTGGCGATGTCAATGCTGGAAATTTGAGGGGATTTGCGGTTGATGTTAGCAGCCGTGGGAATGTGAGAATTGGGGATGTTAACGCTGGAGGAAATATCAATTTGGAAGCCGCTCAAAATGTGAATTCTGGAAATTTGCAGGGAGTTATAGTTGATTTAGTTAGCAGCAGGGGAAATGTCAGCACTGGCAATATTAGTGCTTCATCAATTGTGGATATTTTAGCGGGAGGGCAGATCGGAACTGGGGAAATAGATGTTAATCTTTCGGGGCGCGGCCGCAATCCTGCAGTCAATATTAACGCTCAAAATGATATTAGCATTGTATCGGTCTATGCTCCGGGCGCTAAAGTTGATATCGCAACTCCGGGTTTGGTGCGAGTGACTGGTACTTTTGACCAAAACCGCACTGTGAGTGTCTCAACGCTTGGTGGCGATCAACCGGGTACAGTCAGGATCGCCCACGGCGGCGGGGATGTCAATCCGCGGATACCTTTTGCGGTGGGAGATGCGACGGTTAACGGGACTGCTGGGGCGATCGCCAGCAATACTTCGGGTACAATTACTCAGGGACAATCTTTCATCAATTCTTACACTCAAGGTAGTAGTGCGATCGTCACTACAAATCAACCCGGAATAACTCAACCCGGAATAACTCAACCCGGAATAACTCAACCCGGAATAACTCAACCCGGAATAACTC
>NZ_JAUBVR010000026.1:40389-78028 GCF_036705955.1 Microcoleus sp. A6-C6
TCAACCCGGAATAACTCAACCCGGAATAACTCAACCCGGAATAACTCAACCCGGAATAACTCAACCCGGAATAACTCCACCGGGAATAACTCCACCGGGAATAACTCCACCGGGAATAACTCCACCGGGAATAACTCCACCGGGAATAACTCCAAGCGGTAGATTTCCATCAGATAGAAACCGGGTTTTTCCCCAACCAAACGAACCCCTTAACCCCCAACAGCAACGGAACCAAAATAGTCTATCGCGAGATCTAGGAAAACCCGGAGAAACGATGGCGCCGGAAAAAATCCCATCTCTGAGAGGACTGAGAAATTTAATCGGTTCCAATCTCAGAGATTCAGTTATTCAGTCAGCATTTCGCAGTGAAATCGGCAGGAATTTGGATGTCGGTCAAATATCGGCAGCTTTGTCTCTGCTGGACAAATCTTTTAGCCAAGAATTCCGAGAATATTTCGGCATTAACACCACCGACGATTTGCTCTCCCCAGACGAAATCAAGAAAAAGTTAGCATCTGTGGGTGCACAAACGGGCACGAAACCAAGCTTGATTTATCTGTTTTCGCGATCGGAAAAATTAGATTTAGTGTTAGTAAATTCTTGCGGTGGAGTGGTTCACAAAACTGTGTCGGAAGCAAACCGGGAAGAACTGCTGAAAGTTGTAACTGCGTTCAGAAGTGAGATTACTAAGCCAGGGGTGCGGGCTACTACGAGTTATCTGCCATCTGCCCAACAGCTTTATAAGTGGATGATTGCGCCTTTGGACGAGGATTTGAAAAAGTGCGAAACGGATACTATTTCCTTTGTGGTCGATCGGGGTTTGAGAGGAATGCCCTTTGCGGCTTTGCACGACGGAAAGCAATTTTTGGTGGAAAAGTACAGTCTCAGCCTGATGCCGAGTATTAACTTAACAGATATTCGCTACGTGGATATCAGAAATTCTGAAGTTTTAGCAATGGGCGCGTCGGAATTTTCGGAGTTGAATCCTCTACCTGCGGTTCCTGCGGAAATAGCAGCTATTTCGCGTGAGTGGCCGGGAGTTAGTTTTTTGAATGAGGGTTTCACTTTGGAGAATTTGAAACGACAGCATCAAAGCCGGCCTTTTGGGATTATTCACTTAGCTACTCACGGCGAATTTCGTCCGGGTGCACCGAGTAATTCTTTTATTCAGTTGTGGGATAGCCGGCTGCGACTGAATCAATTGCCTGATTTGAGCTTGAATAATCCGCAGGTGAATCTATTAGTTTTAAGTGCTTGTCGGACTGCGGTGGGTGATGAAAGTGCGGAGTTGGGTTTTGGGGGATTGGCGCTGCAAGCTGGGGTGCAAACGGCTTTGGGGAGTTTGTGGTATGTTTCGGATGAGGGTACTTTGGGATTGATGAATGAGTTTTACCAGCATTTGAAGACTGCGCCAATTAAGGCGGCGGCGCTGCGAGAAGCGCAAATTGCGATGTTGCGGGGTGATGTGCGTTTGGAGGGCGGGAAGTTGCGGGGTTCGAGTCGGGGTGAAGGAGTGGAGTTGCCGCAATCTTTGCAGGGATTTGCTAATTTGAAGTTGTCGCATCCTTATTATTGGTCGTCTTTTGTGATGATTGGAAGTCCTTGGTGATTGGTAATCGGTAATGAAAGAAAAAGGTAATTGACAATAACCGCAAAGCTCGCGGCTTAAAAGCTGGTGCCGTGCCAATTATTCATTACCCATTACCCATTAGCACACATACCTCATTTATCTGAGAAAGGCTATATATTGTCAAGCCTTCAAATCAGAAAACCAAATAGAAACCTCAGCATCTGGATTTTCTGGCAGCCGAGTCCATCCAGTTGATTGGGCAAATCTCTGCTTGACTAGCGCCAGTTGATTTTCATTTTGCTCCAAAGCCTTAGATACAACAAGTATGACTCTCAAATCTTGTGCTGTTGTAATTTTCATCTGAGCTTCTTCACTGTCAACTATTGGGAGTGTGAGGATTCTGTGTCTCATTTCCAGCCACGAAGCAAAACGCAATTCATCGCTATCTTTAGTTAAAACTACAACATCTTTAGGTGATTTAACAGCAGAATTTATCTGACTAACTACCGATTTAACATTTATTTTTGACAAGATATCGACATAGATAAAATTCTCTGTTGTTACGTAATTTTTCCGCAACATTATAGCCTCAGCCCAATCACCTATATAATTGAGCGGGGGCAGCAATACAAAGAATACCAATAAAATAGACAATATAATTTTTGAAAGGATAGATTTTTCCCGATTGGAAATCCAGTAAAGGTAGGAAGAAATAACAAAAAAGACAGTAAGTATAAAGAAAGGATTACTATAACGACCGATGCCTGCCATTAATAGATTGATTCCAGTTTTATAAGATATATATGCAATGAATATAAAAGGAATCGCGGAAAGGCAGCCCCAAAGAATAATAAGTTTTTTATTGTATATATTTTTTCGAGCGCAGTCTGCAACAAACCAAAAAGCTGCTAAGGTTCCTGCTAGACCTACAAATATTTTAAAGGTTTCTGTTTTTCCTGAAATATCTAAACCAAATAACTGTTTAACAATTATGCTTGTAGAGGTCAACAGCCTGCCTTGAGTAAAAATTTCTGAATTGAATAGACCTAAACCTGGAGCTGCTATTAAACTCAATAAAAAACGCATTCCTCTTGTAGAAGGCGATGCCACAGGAATAGCAGCTTCAAATTGGTCTACAGCACTATTGACTCCAGAAAGTGAATGGTGAATAGCACTCAGACCAATTACTGGCAAAAGGGTGAATATCGTACAAACTGCTAACAGGATAAAACGGTTTTTAAAGGTATATTGTTTGCTGAAAAACCATAAAAATACAGCTAGATATGCAAGAATTCCTAGAGAAACTAAAAAAGCAGAGTATTTTAACCAGTAAATTCCTCCTAAAAGTAGACCTAGTAGAGCTGCATGAACTAAAAAGCGACTGTCAAATTTATTACCTGAGTCTAAAATTGAGCACAGATACATTGCGTACAGTAATACCCAAGGCATGACTGCCCAAGGAATCACATCTCCTGCTGTACAAACCAATAATGAGCCAATTTCTATATAATAGATAGATAACAGGACAGCTATAATTATTTTGATTTTCTGGTCAGAGGTGAGAGTATCTATTACCTTTATCCACCCCAAGCTGCCTGAAACAAACAACAAGTATGCGGTTGTTCTGACTGCAATTCCTAAAGGCAATCCGAGGGCGATTAAAGGTAAAAATGCGAAGGTAACGCCTGGAGCGTGCCAGACTATCCAGGTTTGTATATCTTGGGATATATCTTTGGGATTTACGGTAACAACTGAGTTGATTAAACTAGATCCTCCGCTCAACCACTGGTTAATTCCTTTGATTTGAGGGAGGGGATCGAATTCTATTCGGTAAGGAAATACTGAGGCGATCGCAAAAAAGAAAGTGACAAGAAATAGAAATATTAAATATGGCGCTAATTGCTGATAGCGAGAATTTGTTAAATTCATATTACAGTTTTAGTTAGGGAAACTATAAAGTATAAGTCAATACGGTTGACCGAAGAATAATCTGAATTGCAAAAAAGGCTTGTATTGCCTATAAAATTGTAAGATGAAGTTTATCAAAAAACCTTAAGTCAATTGTATTCAACTATAAGTCACCTGTCTAAAAACTGGTAATAAATGTGATGTTTCTTAATAGTTATTGAAATTTGGGCTGGTAGGTATGTTCGCCAGCAACAGGTGGGAGTGTTGGGGGGGCGATCGCGTGGCTAAAATGTACTGGGAACGATCTGAGTCTGCATTGGTGACTCGCACAAAAATTAAAGACAGGCTACACAATTTAAATTAAGCGGTTGCTATACCTGAAAATCACAGCAAAAGTGCGATCGACTGTTGACGCACGATACAAATTAGGCGATCGCAATCCGGGCAACCAGAAAGTATTTGCAGGCTGCTACCCGAAAAACTAAACATTTGTTAACAAACCTTATTTTTTCCTTTATAACGTGCTATACACAAAGCTGGTGCGTGTTGACTTAGCGTTAATTTTTATCATAAAAATCAATATGCTCTCTATTCCAGGCATTGCCGCCCAGACGCTTCTTTACGAAAGTGCCAACTCTCTAGTTTACCGGGCCATTCGGGAAGCCGATAACCAGCCGATTATCCTCAAACTACTCAAAGAAAGCTACCCCACGCCTCAAGAATTGGTGCGCTACCGCACCGAATACCGCATCACCCAAGAGCTAAAAGAGCCAGGAATTGTGCAGGTTTATGACTTGCAAAAATACCAAAACAGTCTCGTGATGTTTGTGGAGGATTTTGGCGGCGAATCCTTGACAATTTGGATGCAGCAGCGAAAGTTTAGCATCAAGGAATTTCTACAAATTGCGATCGCCACCACTGAAATTTTAGGGCAAATTCACCGCGCCAACGTCATCCACAAAGATATTAACCCTTCTAATATTGTTTACAACCTGCAAACGGAACAATTAAAAATTATTGACTTTGGCATTTCCACTCAGCTAACCAGAGAAACACCGATACTGAAAAACCCCGGCGTTCTTGAAGGAACTCTCGCCTACATATCGCCGGAACAAACCGGCAGAATGAATCGCACTCTCGATTATAGGACTGACTTTTACTCCCTCGGTGTCACCTTCTACGAATTGCTGAGTGGAAAACTACCTTTTGAGACAGAAGATGCTTTAGAACTGGTTCACTGCCACATTGCTAGACAGCCAGTTCCTCCGCAGGAAATAGAGCCAAAAATTCCCCTAATTCTCTCGCAAATTGTCAGTAAATTGATGGCAAAGAATTCAGAAAACCGCTATCAAACTGCCTTGGGACTAAAGCACGATTTAGAAATATGTCTGGTTCAATTAGAACAAACTGGTAACATTGAGACGTTTGCCTTGGGAACGCGGGATATTACAGACCGTTTCCTGATTCCCGAAAAGTTATACGGCAGGGAAACTGAAGTTTTTAATTTATTAGCTGCCTTTGAACGAGTCAGTACAGGTAGCGCCGAAATGATGCTGGTAGCTGGCTTTTCGGGAATTGGTAAAACCGCCATAGTGAACGAAGTCCACAAGCCGATAGCCCGACAGCGTGGCTATTTTATTAAAGGCAAATACGACCAATTTCAACGCAATATACCCTTCAGTGCATTTGTGCAAGCATTTCGGGAATTAATGGGGCAATTATTATCAGAAAGTGATGCTCAACTACAAACATGGAAAACCCTGCTTCTCACAGTAGTAGGCGAGAGTGGGCAAGTGCTGATTGAGGTAATTCCTGAATTAGAACGCATCATTGGCGCTCAAAATCCTGCACTAGAATTGTCGGGGAGTGCCGCCCAAAATCGGTTCAATCTGCTGATGCAAAAGTTTGTGCAAGTATTTACCACCGCCGAACATCCGTTAGTAATATTTTTGGACGATTTGCAGTGGGCGGATTCAGCATCTTTAAAGTTATTACAACTGTTAATGCAGGATACAGGGCATCTGTTAGTGTTGGGTGCTTATCGGGATAATGAGGTGTCACCTACTCATCCGTTTATGTTGACGATCGATGAGATTGTGAAGTCTGGGGCAGTGGTGAATACGATTACGCTGCAACCGTTGAGCCAAGGAGATATGAATAAGTTGGTGGCAGATACGCTGATATGTAATTTATCTTTTGCTCAACCTCTGACAGAATTGGTTTATCAAAAAGCCAAAGGAAATCCCTTTTTCTCTACTCAATTCCTCAAGTCGTTATATGAAGATGGTCAAATTAGCTTTGACTGGGATGTACGGCATTGGCAGTGCGATATTGAGCAAGTTACATTTGCCGATGCCTCGGATGTGGTGGAGTTTATGGCGGCGCAATTACAGAAGTTGCCCAAAGAAACTCAGGAGGTTCTGAAACTGGCGGCTTGCATTGGGGCGCAGTTTGATTTAGATACATTGGCAGTAGTCAACGAAGAATTACCTGAACCAACTGCATCAGCATTGTGGAAAGCTTTGCAAGAAGGAGTTATTTTACTGATTACAGAAGGCTATGATTTAATTCAAATAGATGCTCACTTGCCTACTAATTATGTTGCTAATCCCATTTATAAATTCCTGCACGATCGCGTCCAGCAAGCGGCTTATTCATTGATTCCCAACGACCAAAAACAAGCCATTCATCTCAAAATTGGACAATTGCTCCTACAAAGTTCCTCGGAGGTCGAAATAGAGGAAAAACTGTTTGATATTGTGGGGCATTTGAATCAAGGAATTGAGTTAATCAATCAATTAAGCGAACGAGAAGCCTTAGCCCAACTCAACTTAGAAGCAGGACGCAAGGCCATAAATTCTACAGCTTATGCTGCGGCAAGAGTCTATCTGCAAACAGGGATTGAATTACTGACAGCTAACTGCTGGCAAAGTCAGTATGAATTGACACTGAATCTCTATGTTGCCTCCGCCGAAACAGCTTATTTGAATGCTGATTTTGATGGCATGGAAGAGATGGCAGCACTGGTGTTGGAGAAAGCTCAGACAATTTTAGACAAAGTTAAAATTTACGAAATTTCAATCGCCGCCCAGACAGCCCAGGGCAAGCTGTTGGAGGCGATCGCAGTGGGTAGAGATGTATTGGGGCAATTAGGGGTTGAACTCCCCGCCACACCTGACGAAGCCAAAATTAGCCAAGCGCTACAAACCGTCAATAGCCAGCTTCAGGGAAGAAAAGTTGGGGAATTGATTGACCTGCCAGTGATGACTAATCTCCAAACTCAGGCAGCTATGCAACTGCTAGGAATGTTGCTTGCAACCATTTTTCAAGCAATGCCAACTTTGCTGCCCCTAGTTAGCTCTACGATGGTGAGTTTATCGCTCCAATTTGGGAATGCACCTGCATCGACGGTGGGGTATGCAGTTCATGGTATGGTGCTGTGTGCATTTTTGGGAGAGGCGAAAACGGGCTATGACTTTGGGAAATTGGCACTGAACTTACTAGAGCGGTTCAATGTGCGGGAATTCAAGTCTACAATTCTGGCTCTGTTTGGGGGCTTTATTCAGCATCAGCAAGAATCTCTCTTGGAAACGATACCGACGTTAAAAGATGGCTTTACGGCTGGCATGGAAACTGGCGACTTTCTATACGCTGGCTACAGCATAGATATGTACTTTTATGCCAAATTTTTCGGTGGGGTAGAAGTAGATACTTGGGAAACCGAAATAGCAGATTACAGCGCTGCCTTGGTTCAGGTGAAGCAATATTCTGCACAGGGTTTGTTGAATATAACGCAGCAGACGATGAAGAACTTGAGGGAAACCGTTAGTCAACCGGATTGTTTGATCGGAACTGCCTACGATGAAACGGTGATGATCCCTAAGCACCATCAGAACAATGAATTCACGCCCATCGCTAATGCCTACACCAACAAACTGCTGCTTGCTTACTCCTTTAGTAATTACACGACTGCCCTAGACCACATTGCTCAAGTCAAGCCGTATTTGATGGCATTATCGGGAACGATTTATGTTCCCATTTTTCATTTTTATGCAGCCCTGACGTACTTGGCACTCTTCCCCACACAGCCAGAAACCGAGCAAGCTGAAATTCTTACTCAGGCCCAAGCCCATCAAACGACTCTGCAACAGTGGGCGCAAAATGCTCCCATGAATCATCTGCATAAATGGTATTTGGTTGAGGCCGAACGATATAGAGTTTTAGGCAATAAAGCTGAGGCGATTGAAATGTACGATCGCGCCATCATTGGAGCTAAAGAAAATCAATTCCTCAACGAAGAAGCACTAGCTAATGAACTAGCCGCCAAATTTTACCTAGAATGGGGTAAAGAAAAATTTGCTCAAATATACATGATTGAGGCGTATTATTGTTATATCCAATGGGGAGCCACTGCTAAGGTAAAAGATTTAGAAACGCGATATCCCCAATTATTGGCGGTAACTCAACCTGGAACTAAAAACACTAAAGCTACGGCAACAGTGACCACCACTGGTTCGGGTACTAATCTAGATATCGCCACAGTAATGAAAGCTTCCCAGGCGATCTCTGGCGAAATATTGCTAGATAAGTTACTGTCTAGCTTGATGAAAATTTTGCTGGAAAATGCGGGGGCGCAACGAGGCTATCTGATTTTGTCAAGCCAGGGAAAACTATTAATTGAAGCTGAAGGGACAATAAATGACGAACTCGTCACTGTGTTGCAGTCAATCCCCGTTGAAACCTGTCAAGAAATTTCCTCCTCGATTGTTAATTATGTGGCTCGCACTCAAGAAAGTGTGGTATTAGATGATGCTGTGCGATCAGGACAATTTACCAACGACTCCTACATCCAAAAAAATCAGACCAAATCAATTTTATGCGTGCCGCTGATTAACCAATCTCAAATCGTCAGTATTGTTTACCTAGAAAACAATTTGACAGCCGGAGCTTTTACCCCAGAAAGAGTGGAACTATTAAAAGTGTTATCTGGACAAGCGGCGATCTCGATTCAAAATTCTAAGCTTTATACAGAAGTCCGCGAAAGTGAGAACAGACTCACTCAATTTTTAGAAGCAATTCCGGTAGGGATATCAGTGCTGGATGCTTCTGGCAAACCTCACTATAGTAATCGCGTTGCTATTCAATTATTAGGTAACGGAGTTATTCCTGAAGTCGCCAGCGAGCAAATAGCAGAAATTTATCACATCTATCAAGCTGGAACAGAGCAGGAATATCCCTCGGCCCAATTGCCTCTTGTGCGGGCGTTGAGAGGCGAAAGTACAACCGCTGACGATCTGGAAATCCACCAAGGCGACAAGATTATTCCGATCGAGGCTTGGGGTACTCCCATCTATGATGAAAAGGATAATATTTCTTATGCAATTGTAGCCTTTCAAGATATCACGGAGCGCAAAAAAGCCGAAACAGAGCGAATCAGATTTACCAATGAATTGTTCCAACTCAACAAAGCTTACGAGCGTTTCGTTCCCAATCAGTTTCTCCATTTTTTAGAGAAATCAAGCATTATTGATGTGAAATTGGGCGACCAAGTACAGTTAGAAATGTCGGTGTTGTTTTCTGATATTCGTGACTTTACTACTCTTTCAGAAAGGATGACACCGGAGGAGAATTTCAGATTTATCAATTCCTATCTTTCTCGCATGGAACCCGTCATTAATGACAATCACGGGTTTATTGATAAATATATTGGCGATGCGATTATGGCGCTGTTTAGCGGGGAAGCGGATAATGCCGTGAAAGCGGGAATTGCCATGCTGCAGGGCCTCGTTGAATACAATCAATACCGCGCTAATTCTGGCTATGCACCGATTAAGATTGGGATTGGAATTAATACGGGTTATTTGATGCTGGGAACGGTGGGCGGACAAAATCGCATGGACGGTACGGTAATCAGCGATGCGGTGAATTTAGCCTCTCGCGTGGAGGGATTGACGAAAAATTATGGGGTGTCGCTGTTAATCACCCAGGAAACTTACTCGCGTTTAGAAAATTCATCCCAGTACGCAATCCGCACTCTCGATACGGTAAAAGTCAAGGGAAAATCTGAAGCGGTGACGGTTTATGAGGTGTTTGATTGCGATCCGCCAGAAATTAAAGAGGGCAAGTTAGCTACGCTGCAATTGTTTGCCGAAGCTTTGGAAATTTACTCGGAAGGGAAGTTAGCTAAAGCGGGGCGGCTGTTTTCCGAGTGTTGGCGTCAGAATCAGGGCGATCGCGTTGCTAAAGTTTACTGGGAACGCTGTCAGTCTGCATTGGTGTCAACTGAAGACTGAAATCCTCGCTTTCGATGTTGATATCCAAGTCTCGATCGCCCTTTTGTATTTATTACCCACCAGAAAAAAGGTCGCTCGTGTTCAAGTAGCCTAAAAGAGCGATCGCTTAACCGAATCATCTACGAAAAATATCCCAACATTCCCGCGCAATCTCCCAATCTTCCTGAGTATGAACCACCAAAACCCGCACCGCAGAATCAACCGCCGCCACATCATCATCAACCGGCGAATTCAAATTCTTCTCCCCATCCAACCTTAACCCAATAAACCCAAAAACTTCGCAAGCCGCAGCCCGCACAACCGCCGAATTTTCCCCAACACCCGCAGTAAAAATCAAAGCATCCAACCCGCCCAAACTCGCCAACATCGCCCCGATACCAGCCCGCAAACGGTGCACGTAAATATCCAAAGCAAGTTGAGCCCGAGAATTGCCATCTTTAATCGCTGCCAAAATTTGCCGCATATCGCTAGAAACCCCGGAAATCCCCTTTAAACCAGAATTCCGATTCAGAATATTATCTAGTTCCTCAGCAGTAAAGTGCGATCGCCTTAACAGATGAATTATGATACCAGGATCGATCGCGCCCGATCGACTTCCCATCATCAAACCATCCAAAGGAGTAAAACCCATCGTAGTGTCAACACTCCGACCACCGCGAACCGCCGCCAGAGAGCATCCATTGCCCAAATGACAGCTAATCAGCCGCAAATCGCCAGAATCGCGGTTCAGAATTTCAGCAGCCCTGCGAGTGCAATATTGATGGCTAATGCCGTGAAAACCGTAGCGGCGAATCCCCTCTTCCAGCCATTCGTAGGGGCCAGGATAAACAAACGCAGCGGGCGGCAATTGCGCGTGAAAAGCCGTATCAAAAACTGCAACTTGCGGCACATTTCCCAGTATTTTTTCGATTGCTTCGATGCCTTCCAAATTAACTGGATTGTGGACGGGAGCAAACTCAGATAAACGAGAAATTTCCTCTTTGACTTCCGGCGAAATCAGCTTGCTTTGCTGATATTTTTGCCCGCCGTGAACGACGCGATGACCGACAATATCAATGTCCTTTAAACTATTCATAACTTGAGTTTTTCCCTGCCACAGAGTCTCCAGCGTCCGAGCGATCGCCTCGGAGCGAGAATTTGAGGCGAATTCTTCCGTAAGCCTATTACCCGCAGCAGTTTTGACTTGCAACTCCCCGGCAGTTTCGCGGTGAGTCCAGTCTATTTGCGCTTCCCAGAGGGGTTGCGGCGCGCGATCGGGAAGTCGGTCATTTAGTTCGTACAAGCAGCTTTTGTGACTGCTAGAACCTGCATTTAAAACTAGGATTTTCATGGTAATTGGTAATTGGTAATTCAGGGCTTACGCACTCCGATCTAAGAAACCAGATTTTTAGCTTTTGTGCTAGTTTGAACCCCTGTATTTTGCTAAATAACTCGGTTGTTGGCTACCCGTATTAATTGTTAACTATTCACTAATTATAACTTTGTTAAGGAATATGTCAAATTATTAAAAATTAATTCAATATGTAGCCACGGGTTGCTGTTGTTTGATATATCTTCATCATCAGATTTTGATGCACTAAAAATTAAGGATGCGATCGCCATGTTGCCAACAATTTTACTAACCGTTAGCGCCAGAACCGTAGAGTGGAGCCCCGAAATCGGTTTAATTATGATTATTTGCAATGTTGCAGCCATTGCTTTCGGCAGCTTAACCATCAAAAATCCTCACACAGGGCCAGCCGCGCCCTCAGCGAATCTGGTGGGCGGTTTGAGCTTGGGTGCGCTTGTCGGAAGTCTCTGCTTCGGTCATATTTTGGGAACAGGTACGATTTTAGGATTGTCTTACTTGGGCGCACTTTAGTTTCAGATTGTAGGGTGCGCCCCCGCACCTTACCGCCAATTTCAAGTACCGGGCAAGTTGCGGAGAGTTTCATCCATGTAAGATCGATCGCCCAAAACCTCCAGCATCGGCCCACGCACATCAAACTTGACAACACTCACAGAAGCTGCTAATGCCGCAATGCGAAGGCGATAACTTCCCAAATCTATCCCCAACAAACTGCACAGAATAATCCGAATAGTCGCCTTGTGGGAAACCACCAAAACATTACCAGTCTTGTACTTTTCCTGAATTTCTGCAATCACTAAGGACGATCGGCTAGCAATTTGTACAGAAGTTTCCCCCTCAGTCGGTGGATTCCAAGCCGGTTCCGTCAACCAATTAATATAATCATCAGCATATTTTTCGCGGACAAATTCAACTGTTTCACCCTCCCACTTGCCGTACTTAATTTCCTTCAATCCATCGCGCAGTTGCATTTCAATTCCCACCGCATCGCACAGAGGTTTAGCCGTAGCAATTGTGCGTTTCATGGGACTGACATAAACAGCATTCCAAGGCAATTTTGCATAAGTTGCAGCAAACTGTTCGGCCATCATAGAACCTTCCGGTGTTAATTCTGCGTCGAGGTCGCCGCAGTAGCCGCCAGTCTTGCTGTAAGTTGTTTCACCGTGTCGCACAAAGTAGATTTTTAAGCTCATGAGTTAATTTTGTGTGAATTTTACTATGTTAGCAAAAGAGTTTAAAAAACTCCTTCAAATCATCAAGAGCAGGATTATCCCAATCCCAAATATCTTTTTTTTGTTCCATAACATAATCAAACCCTGACATACTGCATTTTTTTCCCGCTTGTTTCTGTTCCTGATTTGAGCAAGTATCATACCTGAGATAGATACTAACCCAGAATTTATCAAAATGTTTCTGATTAATTTCCTTTCCCTGACTTTCTATGCAGGTTTTCCACCTATCCAAACAATCAGCATAAGGCGATTGTATAGCCTTTATTTCCTTTAAAAGCGTTTCCAGTTCCCCTTGACCTCCCACATTTGTAAAGTAACAAGCTAATTTTGCGTTTGTTCCATAATCTGTACAAATATCGATAAATTGTTTAGTGCTTGACAAGCTTTCAGCTTCAAACACCTGTTTTATACATCTATCTACAAATTCCAGCCGCTCTGGCTCTGAATCGTTATCAATATCAATAATAATTCCAATCTTTTCGATATCTTTTTGGTCAATCTTTCTTATTGAATTTTTTAAAGCTTTGATTAACTCTGTTTCACTCAAGCCTTCCAAACTTTTATAATCATCTATATAAATAGGTGATGCTACCTGGATATCGCAGTTTAGTTTCTCAACCATTGCCTGCATGAAAATTCTATCATTTTTACTTTCTACTATGACAATATTACTCACCTCTCACTCCTTCTTGACGCTCTAGTGCGTAATTCAAAGTTTCCAAATCGAGCCGACTTCCGATTATTTGATTTGTTTTGAGTTTTATTGCTAGTTCAAAATATGCGCTACTGCATTCCTGATTGGGTTCTAAACCAACATCAGCAAATGCTTCGAGCATTTCTAGGCTGTGAGTTGTAGCAAAAATCTGGGTATCGAGTTCAACCGCTAACCGAAATAACAATCTCCAGAAATCTCTATGATTTGTATAATGTATGCCATTTTCTATCTCATCGATTAGCAGGATTTTATGTTCGCTATTTACCAGTTTCAGGATAATGTCTGCAATTCGGTTAATTGCATCCCCAAATAATGAAAGAGGCAAACGGCTTTCACCCTTTCTTCTCAAGTAAAGCGTTGGTTCACCAATTGAAAAACTTTCTACTGATTCGATCGCCGGATCAATAATTTGGAAAGCTTTTAGAACTTCGGTATCTTTTTTATCCAAATCCAAACGCGCTCTATCGTATGCTTCTGTAAGATTTTTTCCGGAAATCCTCATGGACGATGGAATGATGGGCGATGAGCCGTCAGCATTAGGAATGCCCGAATTTACTATACCCTTAGAGGTAGCGATTACAGAGGATTTAATAGATTCTCCACCGTCTCTAGTTAAGTTAATAGTTAGTACAGATAAACCTGAATTGTTACTAGATAAAAAATCTATAATCTCCTCTGCGTCTTTATCTGCGAAAATCTCTTTTAAATTACTAGACTTATCTATTGATACTTCTATCTGATGGGTTTTGTTACTCTCATATTTTCCATTTATTACTATAGCTCTCTCTTTGTCAAGTACATAAAATAAGTTGTCCCAAGCCCTATTAGGCATAGCTTCCATAACTTTTGACGGCTCCCTTCTTAACGCTTTCAGCATTAGCAAGCTCTTAGCTTGTGGAGCGTCATTGAGCAGTAATGCTTCTAGCAAGGCTGTCTTGCCTGCATTGTTTTTACCGCCGATTAAATTGACTCTTTCAAACCCAGAAATTTTGATTTGCTCAAAGCACCTAAAATTTTGGATTTCTATTTCTTTCAGCATTACCGATCCTTTTGAATAGATATAAAATATCTGCGTTAATCTGTGTTTATCTGCCCGTATCTGCGGTTAAAAATAGAGAATTTGTTAACCGCAGATGACAATGGATTAACGCAGATTCACGCAGAGGTCGAGAAGCGATCAAAACTAGCCCGGTGCACCCGATCGCACGCCTTGATCTCCCGTCACCTCCGAACCTTTAGTTTCCTTCGGCGCATCCGACGAAACCGCGCCACCGTGAGGCCACTTCCAATCGCGGATTTCCGGCATATCATCGCCGTGTTTCCTAATGTAATGCTTGTGCTCGATCAGCTTGTCCCGCATAGCCTGTTTGCCGTAAGCTGCAACAGAACTCAGTTTCGGAACGCGATCGAGTACATCACCAACTAAATGGAAGCGATCGAGATCGTTCATCACCACCATATCAAACGGCGTAGTAGTCGTCCCCTCTTCCTTGTAACCGCGAACGTGAATATTTGAGTGATTAGTCCGGCGGTAAGTCAAGCGGTGAATCAGCCAAGGATAGCCGTGAAAAGCAAAAATTACGTGCTTATCCTTCGTGAACAAAGCATCAAAATCGCGATCGGACAAACCGTGGGGATGTTCGCTAGTAGGTTGCAGCGTCATCAAATCCACCACATTCACCACCCGCACTTTTAACTCGGGATAATCGCGGCGCAGAATGTCAACAGCCGCCAAAGTTTCCAGAGTTGGAACATCGCCCGCACAAGCCATCACCACATCCGGTTCGCCACCTCGATCGTTGCTAGCCCACTCCCAAATACCGAGGCCAGTCGTACAGTGTTTAATCGCAGCATCCATATCCAAATACTGCAAAGCCGGCTGCTTCCCTGCAATAATCACGTTGACGTAATTGCGGCTGCGGAGACAGTGGTCAGTTACTGACAGCAAAGTGTTCGCATCCGGCGGTAAATAAATCCGCACCACTTCCGCTTTCTTGTTAATTACGTGGTCGATAAAACCCGGATCTTGGTGAGAAAAACCGTTGTGGTCTTGCCGCCAAACGTGAGATGTTAGCAAGTAATTCAAAGAGGCAATCGGTCTGCGCCAAGGAATATCGCGAGTAGTTTTCAACCATTTAGCGTGTTGGTTGAACATCGAATCAATGATATGAATAAACGCCTCGTAGCAAGAGAAAAATCCGTGCCTTCCTGTTAGCAAATAGCCTTCCAGCCATCCCTGACAAAGATGTTCGCTGAGGACTTCCATCACGCGGCCGTCGGGGGTGAAGAGGTGGTCATCTTCCGGTAAAGTTTCCCCCATCCACTCCCGACTCGTCACTTCAAACACCGGATCGAGGCGATTTGAGGCCGTCTCGTCGGGCCCGACAACTCGGAAATTGGCGTTTTCCTGATTGAGTTTCATTACATCTCGCAGGAAGCGGCCGGTCACGCGGGTTGCTTCGCCCATCACAGTGCCTGGTTTTTGCACGTCTACGGCGTAGTCGGCAAATTCCGGCATTTTCAAGTCTCGCAGCAGCTTGCCGCCGTTAGCGTGGGGATTTGCCCCCATCCGTCGATCGCCCTTGGGTGCAAGTTCCGCCAATTCTGCAATCAGTTTACCCTTGTCGTCAAAGAGTTCTTCGGGCTTGTAGCTTTTCATCCAATCTTCGAGGAGTTGGACGTGTCCGGGCTTAGAAGCCATTTGTGCTAACGGTACTTGGTGCGATCGCCAAGAGCCCTCAGTTTTCTTACCGTCAACCTCCTTCGGCCCAGTCCAGCCCTTGGGAGTTTTCATCACAATCATCGGCCACTGCGGGCGATCGGTAAAACCTTCAGTCCGGGCTTTTTCCTGAATCGCCTTAATTTCGCCGATCGCCCGATCAAGAGTTTCAGCCATCAACCGGTGCATCGTTTCCGGGTCTGAACCCTCCACCCAATAAGGCTTGTAGCCGTAACCAACCATCAAACTTTCCAATTCCTCGCGAGGAATGCGGGCCAACACGGTAGGATTCGCAATTTTGTAGCCGTTGAGGTGCAAAATCGGCAACACGGCCCCGTCCCGAACCGGGTTGAGAAACTTGTTAGAATGCCAGCTAGCAGCCAACGGGCCGGTTTCTGCTTCCCCGTCGCCGACAACAGCCGCCACAATCAAATCGGGATTGTCGAAGGCCGCCCCGTAGGCGTGGACGAGGGCGTAGCCGAGTTCGCCGCCTTCGTGAATCGAACCGGGAGTTTCCGGGGCGACGTGGCTGGGGATACCGCCGGGAAACGAAAACTGTTTGAACAGCCGTTTCATCCCTTCTTCATCTTCCGAAATGTTCGAGTAATATTCGCTATAAGTGCCTTCGAGATAGGTGTTGGCCACCAAGCCGGGGCCGCCGTGTCCCGGGCCTGCGATGTAGATGGTGTTGATGTCTTGGGCTTTGATGATGCGGTTGAGGTGAACGTAGATGAAGTTGAGGCCTGGAGTGGTGCCCCAATGTCCGAGGAGTCTCGGTTTGACGTGTTCGAGTTTAAGGGGTTCTTTGAGTAGGGGGTTGTCGAGGAGATAGATTTGTCCGACGGATAAATAGTTGGCGGCCCGCCAGTAGGCGTTCATTTTGCGTAGTTCTGAGTCGGAAAGCGGCTTTAATTGCGGGATCTCGGTGGTTCCTAGCATCATCAGCGATTGACTCCTGAGTTTTGGTTGTTTGGTAAAGTTTTTTGGAAAGTGCGATCGGTAATATTTTGCTATCTGTAATATTTGCGATTTTTATTCCCTATTTTTTGCACAAACAATTGAATTGTATATCGTTTTTGTCTCGATCGAAGTTTAAATGAATGTTAATTTTTGGCTAAACATCGCGCAGTTTTGACCTAATAAAGGCGGCAACTAGCGAGGGCTCAAGGAATTATGCAATAGATCATAGGAATTATGCAAGAGTTTTTGTAGGGCGAGGGCTGCGGGTCGATCGGTATATGTTGCGACTCGTGGGATGTGTTGTGCAAGTCCCGAAAAAGATATAGCGTTTCTCAGAAAGATGAGGTATGCTGAGTTATGCTACAAACCTTACACCAGCAAGCTTTTAAGGTCAAAATTCGTACCTCACCAATGCGAGAAAGGCTATACTTATCAAGGGAGATGTCAGAATTAATTATAATAAATAAGAACTCAAATTTAGTTTAGGCAGGGCGATCGTCCGCTGACTCCTTTTCTGCTAAAGTTTGGTATATTCGTCATATCAAAGTTCTCGTTAGCTTATGGGCGTACTTAAATCATACTCATCTTGAATATTCTTGATTCGGAAACTAGCATTAAATTTTTTCTTAAACTGACTTTGTAGCTGTTGTATACTTGTTGTCTGTTTTGGCACTCGTGTAGACACGACAAAACATAGCTTCTTAATCTTTTGGGGATTTTCCGAAAGTAAATTAATAGTTGATTCTATTTGTTTAACCGCATGTGCAATATCGCTTCCTTTCAACTCTACATATATTTCTACTGCATCAGAAGGAATGAGTGCGTAGTCGCAACGCAAAGTCTCATTGTCAATAACGCAGCCATCAACCTTAATTATTAATATTTCGTCTTTATTCGGGTTGAGGAACGTTATTTTACTTTTGTTTTCCTGCAAGACAATCTTGGTGTCGGATCTATGTTCCTCACACTCTGGAAGACTTTTCATATTACGATTCAAACTAAGTTGAGAAGTTGATCGAATTCAATAGCTAGTTCATCAGAAACAGAATCAATGACTCGCGCATCAATCAACCCAGTATCAGGACACACAATACTATTGCATTTTCCATCGCTCAAAACATAGGCTGAGAGATCGTCAACATCTAATGATTTGTATCTAGATACAATCTTTTCTAGTTGATGTTGTATATCTTCGCTGGACTCTTCATAAAGAAGCCCAGCCTGGAGCAGATTATTAAGTGCTGTCAGGACATAAGGACTATGGGTAGTTATAAAGAATTGAAGTTGCTCTTTGCGAGAATTAAAGACAGTAGCGATCAACTCGACAATATTACGCTGGGCACTTGGAAATAAATGCGCTTCCGGCTCCTCAATATACACTGTCTGACCGACAGGAGGGGAAGCTAGAAAAGGTAGTGCCGCTAGAATAATTGTCAGAGGTAATGTTTCCTGTTGACCGGAAGATGAGTTGACAATATTCATGCGTCTTCCATCTGCGGCCTCCAGAAAATCTTTGCCTTTTTCGTGTATATGCTTACCGCATAAAGACTGCTCTATGAGCCTGTTTATTTCCTCTAGTATGTCTTTTGTATATTTATCTTCAAGATCATATTGTATACGCAAATTTTTTATCTTTCCGTATGTTAAGCCAAACGATATTAGAAATGGATCTAAGGTATTATTACTTGAGATAATAGAAAAAATATTGCTCTGAAGATTAGAGAAAAATGAGCGGCCAGCAGGAATAAAAAGCTGATTGAAGGCTGCCTCTCGACCAATGGATCTGCCTAAACTTTCTACTAAGTGATCTTTTAAAATTTTTTGGCTGAAAAGTGAACTATAAATAATATCAAAACTAGGAGCTATTTTCGAGCTTTTCTCTCTTCCCTTTTTTAGCAAATTGCGTAGGTCTGCCAATTCTTTCTTGAAAAAATCAGAATAGCTGAGGGAAATTCTACCTTTGGTATCCTGTTTTCTACTAACTTCTATAAAAACATTGGAAATTTCATACCTGATGAAAAAATGTTCTTTTCCCCAACAATCAGGAGGAAAATATTCCTCAAACCTCTTGGAATAGTTTGAATCTAGATTGCGTTTTGTCTGCTCATTATCTACAACCGATAAAATTTCCCATACGAAGTTCTTAAAATAAAAAAGGAGTTTAGCGCAAACACTTTTACCGCTGGCTTGAGGGCCAATAAGTATATTTATTCGTTTGATTTCAATCTCCAAATCCTTGATGCCAGCAAAGTTTCTAACTATTAATTTTTCAGCCATAATTGAAATCAAGTATGGTAAGGGCTTCTATCATCTTAACATACCAATTTAATTTTTATGGTTAAAGTGGTCACTTTTGTGTTACATGAGCCGAATTAGTCAGCGTAGAAAAAACCTTAAAAACTTTCATTAATATCAAGATTGATTTATATCATTTGTACGAATATAGTCCTGGATTACCACCATCTGTATCTTAAGTCGATCGCCACACCGTAAAGCAAAGCAATCTCAACCAGAAAATCACTGCATCGGTTTGATTGCTGGCTATAACCCATCGCCGATATTTCCCGCTGAAAAAAATCTAAGACCCGACTAAAACAGGACACTCTGAAATCCGGCAAATATTGGACACAGTTGGCTGGTGGGAAACGACTAGCAGTTCGTGAGGATACCGGGGACGCGGGTCATTTTCTAACCAGATGGGGGGTACCATCATCACTTCATAGTAAGCGATCTTATGCAAAACTCCAGGCTGGGACTTCAATTCTACTGTCAAGCCCGCTCGGTACTCAAATGCTTCTTCCCAATCTAAGTTTTCATTCATATCCATATTCATATCCATAGCGATCGCGCCTCTTATCTTGTTTCGTTTCTCAATTATAGAGCCCTACATAAAACATTTGGTACTTTCTGTTGTTTTTGATACATTTTTTAACTTTTATGTGATATCCCTGACAATTTAACAGAGAAGAGCAATTGTCAATAAGTAAATAGGCTGATTTTGCCGGCTGGCGACAAGCAAGCCCAACAGCTAGGCTTGACAAGAGTTTGAGTTGAT
The DNA here is from genome assembly GCF_036705955.1 of Microcoleus sp. A6-C6. Taxonomy (NCBI): domain Bacteria; kingdom Bacillati; phylum Cyanobacteriota; class Cyanophyceae; order Oscillatoriales; family Microcoleaceae; genus Microcoleus; species Microcoleus sp. A6-C6. Next base: position 60,190 of record NZ_JAUBVR010000026.1, read on the forward strand.
ATTTATCAAAAAAAGTCGGGGCGGGCGATCGAACCGCGAAGACGTTTATGACACATTCGTAAGAGAAGAGAATTTTAAGGACTGAAGTCCGAACGATCAAACCTATTTTTGCAAGTTTTTCTAGTATTTTATAAATAAAGAAACCCGGTTTATTTAAAAAACCGGGTTTCTGGATGAGTGAAAACTAAACTAATTTCACTGGGGTTTTTTCTTAGTCGCCGTCTTTTTAGCAGTTGTTTTTCTTCGCCGCCGTCTTAGTTGACTTTTTCGATGCTGCTAGTTTTTGGGCCCGCTGCTGCGGCAAGAGGGCGGGGTGATACGGGCAGGAAAGCCGATCGCACATATCGCCTTTTTGGTGGCCCAGGAGATTTTAGGCCAACGCGAGGTTATTTATGGGGCGTTTGGGGCGCGAAAACAGAAGGCTCAGGTTTCGCGGTTACGGTTGTGTGTTGCGTCACCGCTGTTGTTTTGCGGAGTCGCCAGATTTTTGAGTTGGCGATCGGGTAAAAATGTGTTTGAACCGGGTGGAATGGTAAAGTATTCCAGAGAAGATGCGATTTGTGCGATGCTTGTATTGACAAAACTCGGATTCCCGTGTGGTTGCTCGCTAGCTATCGCAATGACGGCGCTACCGATGCTTTTATCCTAGATTGCTATCCCCATCTGAGTGCTGCTGATTTAGTAAATGTTTGGGCTTATACTGAAGCTTATCCTGACGAAATTGAGGAAGCAATTAGGCTGCAAGACGAGGCTGACGAAATCTTAGATACACCTGAAAATATCCAGTAAACCTACGATCGCGCTACAATAGTAAATATATACATATTGCATAAATCAAACAGGTTGTATGAAAATTCAAGAATTAGAAGCACAACTCCTAGCCTTGACGCCAAGCGAAAAAGCTCAAGTTATTCAATTATTAACCCAAAATCTAGCTAACACCTGGCAAGGAATTAGCAAAACTCCCGGTGTCTGCGGTGTCTGCGGCGGTGATGCTTGTATTAGAAAGACTCGGATTTCTGTTTGGGTGTTGGTGAGTTTTCGCCACTTGGGTATGAACGAATCCCAACTCTTAGATAACTATCCCACACTAACTGCTACTGATTTAGCAAATGCCTGGGCTTACGCGGCCGCTTTCCCAGATGAAATTGAAATAGCTATCCGCGAGAATGACGAGGCAGACGAAATCTTAGATACACCGGAAAATATCAATTAGTAAAATATGCCATAATATAAATATTCGTTTCATAGCCTTCCACCTATGACCGCCCAAATCACCTTGAATTTGCCAGATGAAGTCTATCACCAAGCAGAATTGCTAGCGCAGCAACGCCACCGCAGCGTCAGTGAGATTCTAGTAGAAACTCTGGAAAATTTCCTATTACCACCAACTTCTAAACCAGTATCAGAATTGTCTGATGCAGAAGTAATCGCTCAGACTCAACTCCGGCTGCAACCAATCCAAGAACAACGATTAAGTGAATTGCTAGACCGCCAACAATCCGGTACAATTGCCTCTGTAGAACGCGATGAATTGCAGGCATTAATCCACATCTATGAAACTCGACTACTGCGACAAGCTCAAGCTTTAAATGAAGCTGTGCAGCGCGGCTTACTCGAACCATTAAAAGGATAATCACAATGGCAATCTCCGAACAAGTTCGAGCCAGAGTTCGCGCACAAGCTCAAAACCGATGCGGTTATTGTCGCAGTTTACAAATGTATGTCCTGGGAATATTGGAAATTGACCATATTATTCCTAAAGCGATTGGCGGTACTGATGAGGAAGAAAATCTCTGGCTGGCTTGTAGTTTGTGCAATAATTATAAAGGAACCCAAACTGACGCATTAGATCCGGTCACGCAAAAGCACGTTAAGTTATTTAATCCGCGTACTCAACAATGGTCACAATATTTTGCTTGGAGTGAAGACGCTACAGAAATTATTGGACTTACAGATTGCGGTCGTGCCACAGTTATAGCACTACAACTAAACAATAATATTGCTATTACCGTTAGGCGTCAGTGGGTTAGTGCTGGATGGCATCCGCCAACAGAGATTAAACCCGACAGTTGAATGAATATTAACCTACTTTTGCCAAAGAACGAACTGTTAAGATTTCATCAGGGCGTAGAACTTCTACAGTAGAGATTGGGACTGCTATGACTGCAATAGACTCACCAACAGCATTAAATATTTCCAACAGACAGCCCTCTTCACCACCACTAGGATGAGAAACAAAATCAACCAGTGTTGCAATATCTCCAGCTTTGAGTTGATATTCTGGTAAGTCACGGGTTAAAGCAACTTCCTGATATAGCTCTAGGGTCATGTCAAGTCTCCTTACATTCACAGCACTTGATGAATGCTCTCAACAATCTGCTCAATAAAGTCTACTGCATCGCCAACAAGCACCTCATCAATATTCCATCTATTTCCGATGTTGAAAGTTGGATCTATATCAGCTTCATGAGCAATCTTATTTCTCCGATCAACTATCGAATTGAGTTGTTGCTTAATATCTTTTGCTGGTTTGCTTATCTTATTAGCCACATCATCCCACAACTTTTTGTCTGAAATATATCTGATTGCATCAGCAATTTTGTCTGCTTGCTGGAAGCTCTGATATCCTAGACGTTCCCTAATCTCATCCTCCAACCAAGAGGCATTATTCAGCCTTTTCACAACGCTACTTGATATTGCAGGGATTAAGGCTGCAACCGTATAAGATTGTTGTAGAAAAGCAGAACCGTGAGTTTGTTCAATTTCAGTTTCCAGCCATGAGGCAATATCAATCGCCGCTAATCGCTCCTGACGAGCACCACCCAACGACACTTGAAAACGTGAGAAGGCTGACTGAGTAGTATTTGCTGAAGGCGTTGGTTCTGAACGTTGTCCTCGATGAATTTCTAACATTCCTAATGTCACAACCTCATGCACGTAATAATCCAACGCGCTCACTGCAAGAACTAGCGCGGCTCGTAGCATATCTGACACATCTAGCGCACCAGTAGCTTGAGCTTTAACGGAATTATGAAGGGCAATTAGGTCTCGGACGCGACGAATGCTAATACGAAATTGGTCAAGCGCTGACTGCATATACGGAGCTTTCTGAACTTAATGCAATGATGTTATCTGCCAAGTCTGAAAAAGTTTGTCTAAACTCTTCCAGCTTCTTCTTGTTATGCTCCAAGACAATTCCTGATTGTCCCAATTGCTGAGGCGTTAAGGCATAAACTGGTGTTCGATGTTCTTGAGACAGAGCAATCAGACTGTTAAAATTTGAAATCTTGGCAAGGGAGAGGCTGTCTTGAAGTCCCAGATCCTGGTAAGCCTGGCTCGGCAGCATCATATTGCTTTGGCGTAGGGTTGGAATCAATTTGTTAGCAACAGTTTGCTCAATCTTCTCAATCCAGGTTTGGAAAGCAGCAGTTTCTTTGCCTCGAATGATTCGATAGTTCTGAACAACTATCCCTAAAAAACGTAGCGTGATATCAGGAAACGGATAATTTGCTTCTTTCAGGATTTGGAGTGAGCTTGCCGACTTTGCCCAGGCATACCATCTTGGCAAGACCTTAGCCAAAGAGTCGATTGCCATCACGGAGAAAAAGTCAGCAGTAGTAGGCACTAAGAAAAAGTCACTTATCATCAACACATTTTGATTAATTGATCCTAAACTTGGACTCATATCAATCAGCATATAATCTGCATTAAACTTAGTCGCTGTCTTTTCAAGCAAATCATTGATAGAACCTGGTAAATTCTTCAGAGTTTGAATTGAGCCACTTAATTCTTGAGCAATACCTAGCGTCACTTCATACTCAGTCAAACCAACATTACCAGGTAGAAGGAATAAATCATCCCGACCTTGTATTGGGATACAATCCACAGCTTCAATTGCTCTTGGTTGTGCCTCAAAAGCCGGAGCCAGTCCTGTCTTTATGTTTGAGGTTGTATTGTAGATTTCTTGAATTCTCGCCTCATCATCCTCAGTTTCTTCTTCCAGAACCTGGGCCGTGAGGTTACATTGTGGATCGGTATCCACAAGAATCACTCTTTTTCCTTTGGAAGCAAGCATCCAGCCTAAATTAAGAGTAGTTGTGGTCTTAATAACCCCGGCCTTGTGGTTGAATAAGGCAATTTTCTGAACCATTGCATCAAGCCTTTGTGTAAATGTCGCGATCGCTGGTCATCCAAAACAGAACCCAGAAGGCGAAGAATTATTTCACCTCTAACCATAAGTATAACTTGGAGCCTTCAGGCGGGAGTCTTGTACCAAAAAAAACTAAGTTTCCACCCAATAATTTCAAAGTGGCTTCCATACACTTAAGCAGAGCAAGCTAACTAAGCGTTAACTCGCCAATGCGGACTCAACACCTCATATCATCTAAAAGTACCGCATATTTTGTATCCAGTCAAGCTCAACTCAAGAAAACTATCAAAATTTTCCCGTTGGTCGTAATGCCCTACTACACTCAAACCCAATTTGAAGGACTGAAATCCTTACTACAAACCTCAATTTGTCAAGTCTCTTACCAACAAAAAAAACCGGGCGGGCCAGGGGGCACCGCCCCTACACCGTCCGGGTTTCTCAATGAGTGAAAACTACACTACATTCAAGTTGTCTTCTTCTTAGTCGCCGTCGCAGTCGCCGCCTTCTTAGTAGTCGTTTTCTTAGCAGTCGTCGTCTTCTTAGCAGTGGTTTTCTTCGCCGCAGTCTTCTCAGTGGCAGTCTCCGACTTCGCCGCAGTCTTAGTAGACTTCTTCGACTTACTGCTAGATTTTCCGCCGCCCGCCGCTTCCTTCGCTGCTAACAAATCCAGCGCTTTTTGTAAGGTGAAATTCTCCACAGATTCATCCTTAGCTAAAGAAGCATTGATATCCCCGTGTTTCACGTAGGGCCCATAACGGCCATCGTAAACATTCAACAGTTCTCCCGACTCTGGATGCGCCCCCAATTCCTTCAAAGGTGTCGCTGATTTACTGCCACGCACGGCTTTTGGCTGCGATAATAACTCTAAAGCCCGATCGATCTCGATAGTCAAAACATCATCCGGCGGCTTGATCGATCGATAATCCTTACCAACCTTACCCTGGTCGTGAACAACATAAGGCCCGTACATCCCCAAATTAGCCTGCACCTTCGCCCCCGTCTCCGGGTGAGTTCCCAACAACCGAGGTAGAGTCAACAAACTCACCGCCATATCAACCGTCACGCTATCCTTATCAGTTCCCTTCGGTAAAGAAGAACGCTTAGGTTTCTTATTCGTTTCCGAAACATCCCCCAACTGAACGTAGGGGCCGTAATTGCCAACCAACACATAAATCGGTTCCCCAGTCTCCGGGTGAAGACCCAACTTTTCCGGGCCTTCCGTCTTTTGCTTTAACAGAAACTCCACTTTTTCCGGGTCTAAATCAGCCGGAGTCAAATCTTGCGGAATCGATGCTTTCACCTGGCCTTCTTCGCTTTCAGCTTCCAGGTAAGCGCCGTATTTGCCGATGCAAACTTTCGCCGCAATATTCTCCAATACCACAGTTCGAGCAACTTTCGCGTCAATCTGACTTTCCTGTTCCTTAACTTGGGTAGCGAGTCCCATTTCCCCTGTATAAAACTTTTGCAAATACGGCAGCCATTTCGCCTCGCCGGTGGCAATTTCATCGAGGGTTTGTTCCATGCGCGAAGTAAAACCAGTGTCTACTAAATCGGGGAAATGTGTTTCTAATAAAGTAGTGACGGCGAAAGCAGTAAAGGTCGGAATCAGGGCGTTAGCTATTAATTTCGCGTATCCCCGATCGACAATTGTACCGATAATACTCGCATAGGTACTCGGACGGCCAACCCCCTCGCTTTCCAGCATCTTCACCAGCGAAGCCTCCGTATAGCGGGCGGGAGGTTGAGTTTCGTGCCCCACAGCCTGCAAATCCTTGCAATTAGGTTTATCCCCCACCTTCAGCGCCGGCAAAATCACCTCTTGGTCTTCCAAGGCCGCATCTGGGTCGTCGGAACCTTCCACGTAGGCGCGCAAAAAGCCGGGAAAATCAATGCGTTTCCCGCTGGAACGGAAACCGGCATCTTCTACCTGAGTTTGTAGCGTGACGTGAGTTTGGCGGGAATCGGCCATTTGAGAAGCCACTGTCCGCTTCCAAATTAAATCGTAGAGGCGGAAGTCAACGCCACTCAATCCGGTTTGCTGCGGAGTCCGAAAACTGCTGCCGGCCGGGCGGATAGCTTCGTGGGCTTCCTGGGCGCCTTTGCTTTTCGTGGTGTATTTGCGCGGTTGGGGGCTGAGGTATTCGCTACCGTACAGTTCTTGCACACAACTGCGGGCGGCGGTAATCGCCTGTTCGGATAAATGCACCGAATCCGTCCGCATATAGGTGATAAAACCGCGTTCGTACAAACTTTGGGCAATTCGCATGGTTTCCCGCGCACCCAGCCTCAGCTTGCGGTTAGCCTCCTGCTGTAAGGTCGAGGTCGTGAACGGCGGCGAGGGTTTGCGGGTGACTGGCCGTTCTTCGAGATTGCTAACAGTCCAGGGTTTGTTTTGAATGCGTGCGAGTAAAGCCCGCGCCTGGTCTTCGTTGAGCAAAAGTACGCGGCGGCCTGCGATAATTTGTCCGGTATTTTCATCAAAATCGCTACCGTTGGCAACTTTCACGTTCCCGACTGTGACGAGTTTGGCATCGAAGGAAATTTTGCCTTTTTCCAAAACGGCTTTCAAATCCCAGTAGCTACCTTGGCGGAAGGCGCGGCGTTCGCGTTCCCGGCGTACTAACAGCCTGACTGCGACGGACTGGACTCGCCCTGCGGACAAACCCCAGGCGATTTTCTTCCACAGTAGCGGAGATAGGGTGTAGCCGACGAGTCGATCGAGAATTCGGCGCGTTTCCTGGGCCTGTACAACCCGATTGTCGATATCGCGGCAGTGGGTTAAGGCGTCGCGGATGGCTTCGCGGGTGATTTCGTGAAATACCATCCGCTTGATGGGAACTTTGGGTTTGAGGATTTGCAGCAAATGCCAGGAAATGCTTTCGCCTTCTCGGTCTTCGTCTGTGGCTAGAATCAGTTCTGTAGCGTCTTTTAGCGCGTCTTTGAGTTCTTTAACAATTTTCTTTTTATCTTTGGGGATGACGTAAAGCGGTTCAAAGTCTGCTTCCACGTTGACGCCGAGTTGCGCCCATTTTTCTCCTTTAACGGCTTCTGGTATTTCTTCGGCGGAGGATGGGAGGTCGCGGACGTGGCCCATAGATGCCTCTACTCGGTAGTTGGAGGGCAGGAAGTTACGAATGGTACGGGCTTTGGTGGGAGATTCGACGATGACTAAAGTTGACATGGCATCTTTTTATATATGGATGGCGGCGCAGTTAGAGTGTCTAATTTACAGAGTGTAGGTCGGATGTCAAGGCTTATGGGTACTTTAGGGGATTATTTTCAAACTACCTTAATTTTTAAGTTATTGCCGATCGGGTTGCAGGTGACAAGCTGATGCGATTTTACTGATTTCGGCGCAGAGGCTGGGAACCCTTGTCTCTGGAAGATGCACGGGGATGTCATGACTGACTGTAGCAGAATTGACGGGAACCTGGATGTTGAGACTGCTGGATGCGGGCGGATAGTTCCTGAAGGTGGCGTAGCGATCGCCAAACGTATTGCTAGTCGTAATATTGGCATAGCATAGAGTTAGCAGTTATCACAAAAATGAGGTATCGATCTCTCAATCCCTCAATTTAAAATCTAAAATCTCAACTTCTCACCTTTTTGAGACGTGAATATAAAGGGAAGACAGCCATTTCTCAGTAAAAAAATCCAGATTTATGTTAAGACCTGCGGAAAGTAGATTTTAAGTCAATACGGTTTACTTAACGCTTTTTGACGAATTTCTTAAGTCAACCATAAGGCGGTAGGGGCGGGTTTAGCTCATAATTTATGAAATAATCGACTGTATCAAGGCAAAACCCGCCCTCTTAAGTAAACCGTATTGGATTTTAAGTAATAAATTATGCACTTCAAAAATCTTTTTATCCGTTAATATACGGTATGAAATTATAATTTATAGCTGAATTCCTCGATAAAAGTAAGTAAAAACCGATCGTGAAAGTTGAGGGTGCGGAATGTGGGTAATAAGGGCGGGGGCAGATCTGCATTAGCAAGTATTTATGAAATTGATCTGATCTATGCTGGATGTTAAGCTATAGGAAAAAGTCATTATTCATCATCATTATTATTGAAAAATTTATGTTTTCTGTCGCTATCATCACGATCGTCAAAGTAGAACATATTCGAGATTACGTCGGTGAATTAGAAGATGAAACACGATCGAATGCTGAGACGATCGCTGGCGGTAAGAGTTTATGGTGAAATATCCCAAATAATCGGGAATCTTAGACACAGAAAATCGATCGAATCATCTCCATCACTCCACCCAACCCTATGAACACTCTAGAAAACACATCCCCTCAATCATTGCCTGAAATCCTTGGCTACACCATCGTTGAGCAGCTATATCTGGGGTCTCGCACGGCGGTGTATCGGGCTGTAAAAACCACTCAGCAGCGTCCGGTGGTGATTAAGGTATTGCGGCGCGAGTATCCCAGTTTTGGCGAACTCTTGTCGTTTCGCAATCAATATACGATCGCCAAAAACCTCAACATTCCTGGAATTGTAACACCCTTGAGCCTGGAACCATTGGGTAATACCTATGCCTTGGTGATGGAAGATTGGGGTGGAGTTTCTTTGGGCAATTATATCCAGCAGCAGGGATTGAATCTGACGGAGGTATTGGCTATAGCCCAACAACTCGCCGATATCCTCCACGATCTTGCCCAAAATCGAGTCATCCACAAAGACATCAAACCCGCCAATATTCTCATTCATCCCGCAACCAAACAAATCAAACTTATCGACTTCAGCATTGCATCTTTATTACCGAAGGAAACCCAAGAAATCCAAAGTCCGAATGTCTTGGAAGGCACGTTAGCCTACATCGCGCCCGAACAAACCGGGCGGATGAATCGCGGCATTGATTATCGGGCTGATTTCTATGCGTTGGGGGTGACGCTGTATCAACTGTTAAGCGGGAATTTGCCCTTTACATCACACGAGCCATTGGAACTGGTGCATTGCCACATTGCCAAAATTCCTATCCCTGTGAATCAGATGAATCCTGAAATTCCTGCAATCGTGGGGGCGATTGTCACCAAACTGATGGCAAAGAATGCCGAAGATCGCTATCAAAGTGCCAAGGGATTGCAGCACGATCTGGAACAGTGTTTGACGCAGTGGAAAGCAACCGGGGAGATTAAAGCATTTGAACTGGGAATGCGGGATTTGTGCGATCGCTTCACTATTCCCGAAAAACTCTACGGGCGCGAAACAGAAGTACAGTTGTTGCTTGCAGCTTTCAATCGAGTTGCGAATGGTGCATCCGAACTAATGTTAGTGGCTGGATTTTCTGGGATTGGTAAAACGGTGGTGGTGAATGAAGTTCATAAGCCGATTACCAGTCAAAATGGCTACTTTGTTAAAGGCAAATTTGACCAATTTAATCGCAACATCCCACTCTCGGCATTTGTGCAAGCCTTGCGAGATTTGATGGCGCAATTACTCTGTGAATCAGACAATCAACTTAAAAAATGGAAAGATCAGATTCTAGAAGCCGTGGGCGAAAATGGACAAGTTCTGATTGAGGTGATTCCCGAATTAGAACAGATTATTGGTCAACAACCAATTGCACCGGAACTGTCGGGTAGCGCCACCCAAAATCGATTTAACTTACTATTTCAAAGATTTATTGAAATTATTACGACGGCAGAGCATCCGTTGGTGCTGTTTCTGGATGATTTACAGTGGGCGGATTTGGCATCGCTTCAGTTGGTTAAACTGCTGATGAATGGCAGTCAGAATAATAGCGGCTATCTGCTGATGTTGGGGGCTTATCGGGATAATGAAGTGTCGCCGGTTCATCCGTTTGTGTTGACGGTGGAAGAAATGAAGAAAGCTGGGGCGATCGCCCATACTATCACTCTCGCACCGCTGGCATTTGAGGATACGAATCATCTGATTGCCGATACGCTAAATTGCGCGGCGGAACTCGCGCAACCTTTGACAGAATTAATTAATCGCAAAACTCAAGGCAATCCGTTTTTCACCACGCAGTTTCTCAAAGCCTTGCATGAAGACGGATTTATTCAGTTTACCCCCCCTTACCAAGGAGGAGCTACAGGGGGGTGGGAATGTGACATCACTCAAATTAATGCTCTGGCAATCACGGATGATGTTGTGGAGTTTATGGCGGTGCAGTTGCAGAAATTGTCCGACGAAACACAACAAATGTTGAAACTGGCGGCTTGTGTGGGCAATCAGTTTGATTTGAATACTTTGGCGATCGTTTCTGAAAAATCGCCCACTGATACTGCAACCGCATTGTGGAAAGCGTTGCAAGAAGGGCTGATTTTACCGACAAGTCAGGTTTACAAGTTCTTTCAGGATGCCGATCGCACAGATACTCAGAGTGATGCCAATCCAAACTATCGATTTTTGCACGATCGCGTTCAACAAGCTGCTTACTCTCTCATTCCCCAAAATCAGCAAAAGCACATACATTTTAAAATTGGCAAAAGATTACAAGCTCGTTATGCCGATAATTTAGAAGACGTTTTATTTGAAATCGTCAATCATTTGAATCTTGGTGTTGACTTTATAGAAATTGACTCCGAACGCGAAGAATTAGCTCATTTGAATTTGCGAGCTCTTGAAAAAGCGATGACTGCGACTGCTTATAAAGCAGCAGTAATATATTTTCAACAAGGAATCGATCTTCTTAAGGATAACTGTTGGGAATCTCAACATACAATGACCTTAAAATTTCATAAGTTAACTGCTCAAGCCCACTATATATCCGGTGAATATGGGCTGATGAATACGATTGCTGGAATAGTCCTCACTCATGCTGTTTCTTTATTAGATCGAATCTCTATTTATGAGATTCAAATCCAGGCTTATATCTCTCAAAATCAGCAACAACTTGCTCTAAATTTAGGATTAGAGGTTTTAAAACTGCTTCAAATCGAGTTGATTCAAGAGCGGCCTCAGCATACAGAAAATATTGAATCTTTAATTGAGTCCCCCGTTCTACAAGACCCTAAAATTATTGCAGCGCTAAGGATTCTCACCAATATTATTACACCAGCCTGGACTCTCAATCCTCAATACTTTAAGGAAACCATTTTAACGATGGTAAGCCTATCTCTTGAATTTGGAATGTGTCCGAATTCAGCTTTTGGTTTTGCTTGGTATGCGACATGGCTGTGCGAATCGGAAGGAGATATCGACTCCGGCTATCAGTTTGGCAAATTGGCCATGAAATTAGTTGATCGTTTCGCATCTCGTTCCTTACGTTCAAGCGTCTGTGTTCTTTTTGCCACTCACGTTTGTCATTGGAAAGAAAGCGTCCATCAATGCTTGCCCGTACACATCCAAGGTTTGGAGAGCGGTCTAGAAACTGGCAATCTTGAATATGCGTGTTACGCTGCTGCCGAGTATGCTCAGTATCTTTTCTTAACAGGTAAACCTCTTACAGAAGTAGAGCCGGAATGCCGACAAAAACTACAAATTATTAAAGTTCTCAAACAAGATTTTCATATTCAATATCTCGCTCCTTGGCATCAGGGAATTTTAAATTTACAGTCATACAAATTAGAAAATATCGAACAATTGATTGGAGACAGTTATGATGAAACAATGTTTTTAGAAGAAATCGTTAAAGAGAATAAACTCACTTTAGGTTTTTCTATCTTTTTTGTAAAAATGTTTTTGGCTTATCTTTTTGGTCGCTATGAAAAGGCTGTTAATTTTGGCGAGCTAGCCTGTCGTTATACGGCAGGAGTGTTTGGAACTTATTTCGTTCCTACGACCCTATTTTATCATTCTCTCTCTTTGCTCGTCCGCAATCAAGAAAATCATTCTGAACTTGATCGAGATGATTTAGCGCAGGTTGATCGTACCCTAAAGAAATTAAAAAATTGGGCGAACTTTGCCCCGATGAATTATCAACACAAATATACTCTCCTTAAGGCCGAACTTAATCGAGTGCAGGGGTGCCAGAGGGATGCGATCGAACTGTACGATCTGGCGATCGCCGGAGCCAAAACCAATGGCTACATCCAAGAAGAAGCCCTTGCGAACGAGCTCGCGGCCAAATTTTACCTAGACTGGGGCAAAGAGAAAGTTGCCGCAGCGTATATGCAAGAAGCTTACTACGGCTACGCCCAATGGGGAGCCAAAGCTAAAACCAATGACTTAGAACAACGCTACGGGCAACTCCTCGGGGCGATTCTTCAACCCACTCATCCTAGAATCCCATCAGAATTAACTATCCTCCCAACCGAGACAAGAAGCATAAGCAACAGCCACAACCCAAATATCTGGTTGGATTTTCCCGCAGCGATGGCAGCGGCTCAAGCGATCTCCGAAGAAATTGAATTAGAGAAACTGTTAGCGACTTTAATGCGAATTGCGATCGCCAATGCCGGCGCACAAAGTGGTCATTTAGTTTTGCACCAAGATAATCAATGGGTGACAATCTATCAAGCCGATGGAGAGAGTTCCCAACTTCTAGAAATTCCCCTCGATCGATACTCAAATCTTCCCCAAAGTTTGATTTATGCCGTTGCGCGAACTCAGGAAACCGCCGTGTTTGAAAACTTAAGTACAGAAACCCAATTTGCGGGCGATCGCTATCTCCTCACCCACACACCCAAATCTGTTTTATGTATGCCGATGAGTCGCCAAGGCAAACTCATCGGGATTTTGTACCTAGAAAATCAGATAACTGTCGGTGCCTTTACCCGCGATCGCATCGAGATACTCAAACTCCTCACCAGTCAAGCGGCGATCTCTTTGGAAAATGCTCGTCTGTACCAACAAACCGAAAACTATTCCCACACCCTAGAAGCCGAGGTTAAGCGCCAAACAGAAGCCCTCAAGCAAAAAGCTCAAGCATTAGAGGAAACGCTAGAACAGTTGCAACAAACTCAAGCGCACCTGATTCACAGCGAAAAAATGTTATCTCTGGGTCAATTAGTGGCCGGTGTTTCTCACGAAATTAATAATCCTATTAACTTTATTCATGGTAACATTAGTCATACTAAAAACTATGTCAACAACCTAATTGATTTACTCAAGCTTTATCAGTCTGAATATCCTAAAGCGAGTTCAATCATTCAAGCCAAAAACGAAGAAATAGAGATCGATTTCGTGATTGAGGATGTCACAAAAATTCTAGAATCGATGGAAGTGGGTAGCGAGCGCATTCGCCAAATTGTTCTGAGTTTGCGAAACTTTGCTCGATTGGATGAATCCACATTCAAAAAGGTAGACTTACAGATGGGGCTGGAAAGTACCCTGTTGCTTTTAAAAAACCGCTTGCAAGCTACTGAAAACCAACCCGCCATTCGAGTAGTCGAGGAGTACGATCGCCTGCCGCAGATTACTTGCTATCCGAGTCAGCTTAATCAAGTCTTTCTCAATCTGATTAATAATGCGATCGATGCCATTCGAGATAATCCTCAAAGGGGAGATAGCCCCGAAATTAGGATTCGCACAGCAGCGATCGACTCTCAGCAAATTCGGATTGTGGTTTCCAATACTGATAGTACGATTCCTGAGAGTATTCAAGCCCGAATTTTCGACCCATTTTTTACGACAAAACCCGTCGGTAGCGGTACGGGATTGGGGTTATTTGTGAGCTATTCGATTATCGAAAAGCACGGCGGTAGGCTCACGGTGCGATCGCATCCCGGAGAAGGAACGGAATTTGCAATCATTCTGCCGATCGAATGCAAACTAATATAAGTTCGTCACCTTTGTCATTCGTTACGCCATTCAAACCTGATTCGCCAACCCCAAAATTATGCTTGTACAACCCCTGCAACTTTCCGGCTACCACCTCGTTGAAACCCTATACGAAGGCACTCGCACCGGAGTCTATCGTGCAACTTGCCGCACCAGCGATCGACCCGTTATTATCAAGAACTTGAACAACCAATACCCAACCTTCCACGAGTTGGTGCAGTTTCGCAATCAGTATACGATCTGCAAAAATCTGCCGATACCTGGTATAGCTTAACCGCTTTGGCGGTTGCTATACAAAAGAAACCGGGTTTTTTATTTAATCTCGTGGTTCCAACCAAAGATTTACGCGAAAAACCCAGTTTCTGGCCACCCGTGCGTAAGTCCTACCTCTAAATTCTTTACACTGCGGAGGCAGACATTGTTTGTAGTGAAGCGGTTTCAACCGCCGACTCCCGCCAACTCCCCGGCAACAAACACCGGCCCAAGTGGGATCGCGAAGCTGTAATCAGTTACAATCCACCTTAGTAAAGAATTTTTACGAACTCACTGCCCATTACAGCCTTTTGGGCCTGTACTACCCAACCTGCGTGAAAATATGGATTTTGCTACTCTTGCCGCCCAGCTAAATGCTGGAACTATCTTGCCCGAGGGAATCATCATTGTCACCCTCTTGGTGGTTCTCGTCGGCGATTTAATCGTAGGCCGCAGTTCCTCTAATTGGACTCCCTACGTTGCCGTTGCGGGTTTGCTAGCCGCCGTTGGTGCTTTGTGTTTGCAGTGGGATAACGTTAATACCATCTCGTTTCTAGGCGGTTTTAACAGCGATGCCTTGAGTTTGGTGTTTCGCGGAATTATCGCTTTGACTACGGCTGTCACTATTTTGATATCCGTCCGTTATGTACTGCAAACGGGTACTGCTTTAGCGGAATTTATCTGCATTTTGCTCAGCGCTACTTTGGGAGCAATGTTCCTTTCCGGCGCTAATGAATTGGTGATGATTTTTATTTCGTTGGAAACTCTGAGTATCTCGTCTTATTTGCTGACGGGTTACACAAAACGCGATCCGCGTTCCAATGAAGCTGCTTTGAAATATTTGTTAATTGGTGCTTCTTCTTCGGCGGTGTTTCTCTACGGTTTGTCGCTGCTGTACGGGTTGTCTGGTGGCCAAACTACGCTAAGTGCGATCGCAGCTAACCTTTCTACTGTGAATGAAGGTCAATCTCTCGGTTTGGTGATTGCTTTGGTTTTTGCGATCGCCGGAATTGCCTTCAAAATCTCCGCAGTTCCCTTCCACCAGTGGACTCCAGACGTTTATGAAGGTTCACCAACACCCGTTGTCGCCTTCCTTTCCGTCGGTTCCAAAGCCGCCGGTTTTGCCCTAGCCATCCGGTTGTTAACAAGTGCATTCCCCGCACTTATCGAACAGTGGCACTTCGTATTCACAGCCCTAGCCATACTCAGCATGGTGTTGGGTAATGTAGTTGCCCTCGCCCAGACTAGCATGAAGCGGCTTTTGGCTTATTCGTCGATCGCCCAAGCCGGTTTTGTAATGATTGGTTTGGTTGCAGGAACCGAAGCCGGTTACTCCAGCATGATATTTTATCTGTTGATTTACCTGTTTATGAACCTAGGCGCATTCGCCTGCATCATCCTGTTCTCCCTGCGGACTGGAACCGACCAAATCAGCGAATACTCCGGTTTGTATCAAAAAGACCCACTGCTAACTTTAGCCTTAAGTATTTGCCTGCTTTCTCTCGGCGGAATTCCGCCCCTGGCTGGATTTTTTGGCAAAATTTATCTGTTCTGGGCCGGCTGGCAAGCTGGACTTTACGGCTTAGTTATCCTGGCATTAATTACCAGCGTAGTTTCGATTTACTACTACATCCGCGTCGTCAAGATGATGGTAGTAAAAGAACCTCAAGAGATGTCGGATGCGGTGAAGAATTATCCCGAAGTTCGCTGGAATCTTCAGGGAATGCGACCTTTGCAAGTCAGCGTCGTACTAACTTTAGTCGCGACAACATTGGCGGGAATTTTGTCTAATCCTTTGTTTAACTTGGCAAACGATTCTGTCACCAAAACTCCCATGTTGCAATCGGCAATTAGTCAGGTTGTACCGACTTATGCTGCGAAACTCGAATCGAATCTTTTGTCTCGCAACGATTGATTTTAGTGGGATTTGAAAGATTGGAAAGCGCCTAATTGTCAAAGATTAGGCGCTTTTTTATATCTTCAACCTGCGGAGGCAGGTGAGAGTTTGTATAGACGCGGTTTCAACCGCCCGGTCTTCTGTAATCAAATTCAAATCGCCGATGATTGTGATATACTATTAGTCATGATTTTTAACCGCAGATTTAAGCAGATTAATACGGATTAACGCAGATAAAATATAGTGGAGGTGTAAAAATGTTAGTAAAAACCAAGTCAAAGTTTTATACTCCAGATGAGTACCGACAGTTAGAAGAAACTACCGAGTTTAGAAATGAATACCGCGATGGAGAAATTGTAGAGATGGCAGGCGGCACAATTAATCACAGCCGGATTATCCGAAATTTGAGTAGAGTTTTGGGAAACTTGCTTGAGGGGCAACCTTTTGAGCTTTTTCACAACGATTTGCGGCTGTGGATTCCTCGATACCGGCGGGGAACTTACCCGGATATTATGGTGATTGAAGGAGAACCAGTTTTTACGGAAGGACATACCGACGAGATACTCAATCCAATCATGATTGTGGAAGTCCTTTCTAAGTCTACCAAGGATTTCGATAGAGAGGATAAATTTCGGTTTTATCGCTCGATTCCTGAATTCCGCGAGTATATATTAGTCAATCAATCCGATTTTTTAGTCGCACAGTATATTAAAAATGAATCGAATCAATGGTTGTTTCAGGAATATGAGGGAGAATCGGCAATAGTTGCTTTCGCTACGCTGGGAGTACAAATGTCGATGAGCGAGATTTACAACAAAGTAGTATTTGAAACGGAGGAAACGGAGGAAACGGAGGAAACAGAAGTACAGGAATGAAATTCAGACTATTGGGTGATGCAATATCCAGCTTGGTAACACTAAAACAATAATAATTTGGTTGGTGGTGAGGAATTTAGTCCTCTGATTTTTCTGAGGTAAAAAATGGATAACTACCGCATAGTCGAGACTTTGACGGAAAGTCAGGTTTCTGACTTGATGGATTTGTACAAAAACGAGTTTTGGTGCGACAAGCGGAGGCGGGAGGATGTGGTAAAAATGCTCGCCGCTACTGATGTTACCATTGGTTTGGTCGATGAGGGCGATAGGCTAATTGGCATTACCCGCGTCATCACCGATTTTGTCTACAGGGCGATGATTTTTGATGTGATTGTCAAGCCGACACACAGAAAAATGGGACTGGGCGCGGTATTGATGGATGCAGTTTTCAATCATCCCGAATTGTAAGCCGTGGAGAGTTTTTCGCTTAATTGTTTGCCGAAAATGATACCATTTTACGAGCGCTGGGATTTCACGGACGACCTGGGAGAAATTAAGGTTATGCGGCGCAAAAACCGCTAAACTCAGCTAATTTAAAGCCCAAGTTTTTCTCTAATCGCATCTGCTTTGAAACCTACTAAAACAGCAGTTCCATCTTTAACAAAAAGAGGACGTTTCAGCAGCATCGCATCCTTAGCAAAAGCCTCCACCCACTCTTCACTCGTCCAGTCTTGCTTCTCGTCGCCCAACGCGCGGTAAGATTGACCAGAAGTATTTCGCATTGGTTGAAAACCTAAAGCTTTGACCCAGTTTTGAATTGTTTCGCGATTGGGTGGCTGTTCTTTTGTGTTGATAAACTCGTAAGTAATGCTGTAATCTTTGAGCCACTGCATAGCTTTTTTGCAGGTGCCGCAGTTCGGGATTCCGTAAACTTGAATTGACATATAAAGAAGGAAGAAGGAAGAAGGAAGAAGGAAGAAGGAAGAAGGAAGAAGGAAGAAGGAAGAAGGAAGAAGGAAGAAG